>CACPDT010000013.1 GCA_902632665.1 uncultured Pelagibacteraceae bacterium
CTGAGCAATTCTTTCATTCAAAACAGATTTATTAACTTGGTAAGGAATTGATGTGATAACCAATCTTTCTCTTCCATTTTTTAAATTTTCTATAGAAATTTCACCTCTAATTTTAAAAGAGCCTCTACCTTTGTTATAACCTTGTTTAATCATATCTTTTCCAATAATCACTCCTCCAGTTGGAAAATCAGGTCCTGGTATGTACTTCATAAGATCTTTAATTTTAATATCTTTGTTTTCAATTAAAGCTAATGTTCCGTTAATAATTTCACCTAAATTATGTGGCGGTATACTTGTTGCCATTCCTACTGCAATCCCACCTGCGCCATTTACTAATAGATTAGGAAATTGAGCTGGTAAAACTGTAGGCTCTTTCTCCGTTTCGTCATAATTATTTTTAAATGAAATTGTATTTTTTTCGATGTCATCAATTAAATATTGTGAAACTTTAGATAATCTAGTTTCTGTATATCTCATAGCAGCAGCAGGGTCACCATCAATGGACCCAAAATTTCCTTGCCCGTCAACTAAAGGTAGACTCATTGAAAAATCTTGAACCATTCTTACTAGAGCATCATAAACTGACTGATCACCGTGCGGATGATACTTACCAATTACATCTCCAACAATTCTTGCAGATTTTCTAAATTGTTTAGACCAATCATATCCCCCTTTGTACATTGCATACAAAATTCTTCTATGAACTGGCTTTAAACCATCTCGTATATCCGGTAGTGCTCTACTGACTATAACACTCATTGCATATGATAGATAAGATGAACTCATCTCATCGTGCATTGAGATTAATTTTATATTCTTTTCCTCAGGAATTTCAGTTTTTTGCATAAATATTAAAATGGAATTTCATCATCCATGTCATTTGATATTTGTGACATGTCATCATTATTAGATTGAGTATTATCATTAGATATACTTCCGCCAGAATTACCACCACCTAACATAGTTAAAGATGAGTTATATCCTTGAATGACGATTTCAGTCGAGTATTTGTCTTGACCAGATTGTTCATCTTTCCATTTTCGAGTCGTTAATTGACCCTCAACATATATTTGGGCTCCCTTTTTCAAATATTGTTGAACAACATTTACTAATCCCTCATTAAATACAACTATACGGTGCCATTCTGTTTTTTCTTTTTTTTCACCAGTATTCTTATCTTTCCAAGATTGACTTGTTGCTAAACTTAATCTTGCAACACTTTTACCATTTACCATTTGTTTGATCTCCGGATCTGCGCCCAAACGACCAATTAAAAGTACTTTATTTAAACTTCCAGCCATAATATTTTAATATTTGTTAAATTTGTTAATTAGAACTATACCACAATTTACTCTGAATATTAATTTTATTAAGTCAAAGCAACAAAAATTATGATGAAAAAGATAGTTATTAAGGGAGCTAAAGAACACAATTTAAAAAATGTTTCTTTAGAGATTCCCAAAGATAAATTTGTTGTTATAACTGGTCTATCAGGGTCAGGAAAGTCATCTTTAGCTTTTGATACAGTTTATGCAGAAGGTCAAAGAAGGTATGTTGAGAGTTTATCTGCTTATGCAAGACAATTTTTAGATAAAATGAAAAAGCCAAATGTTGATTTAATTGAAGGGTTAAGCCCAGCTATATCAATAGAGCAAAAAAATACCTCTAAAAATCCAAGATCAACTGTTGCTACGGTAACTGAAATATATGATTACATGCGTGTTTTATATGCAAGAGCGGGTATACCCTACTCACCTTTTACAGGTAAACCAATCACATCACAAACGATTACACAGATTGTGGATAAAATTAAAGATCTACCAAAAAAATCAACTATATTTATTTACGCTCCAGTAGTGAGAGGAAGAAAGGGAGAATATAAAAAAGAAATCCTAAATTATAAAAAAAGAGGTTTTCGAAAAATCAAAGTAGACGATGTAATTTATGATATTGATAAAGTTCCAGAATTGAATAAAAAAATTAAGCATGACATATACATTCTGGTTGATAGGATAGTTCTAAATTCATCTTTAGGAAACAGATTAGCTGAAAGTATTGAAACATCAGTCAATTTAGCAAATGGGTTAGTATTCGTCGAATATGAGGATGAAACCTTACCGAAAAAATATAGAAAAGTAGAAAAATTAATATTTTCAACTAAATTTGCATGTCCAGAAAGTGGCTTTACAATTGAGGAAATTGAACCAAGACTTTTTTCATTTAATAGTCCTTTTGGCGCTTGTGAGGAATGTGAGGGAATAGGAATTAAACTAAATGTTGATCCAAATTTAGTTGTACCAAATCATAAAAAAAGTATTGCCGATGGTGCTATAGAACCCTGGGCTAAAACAACCACTCTATATTATGCACAAACACTAGCTTCTTTAGCAAAACATTACGACTTCTCATTAAATGAAAAATGGTCAAAACTTTCTAAAAAGATAAAGGATGTTATTCTCTTTGGTTCAGATGATGAAGAAATAAAATTTTCGTATGATGATGGTTATGAAAAATACTCACATAAAAAGACATTTGAAGGCGTAATAAATAATTTAGAGAGAAGATATTTAGAAACTGATAGTGATTGGAAAAGAGAGGAAATAGCTCAATACCAATCAGATACTAAATGTGAGAGATGTAATGGTCATAGATTAAAAGATGAGGCTCTATGTGTGAAAATTGACGGCCTACATATTAGTGAAGTTGCTCAAAAATCAATTTTAGATGCAGCAAAATGGTTTGAAAATTTGCAATTCAATTTAGATAAAAGACAGGTCAAAATTGCTGAACATATCCTCAAAGAAATTAATGAAAGATTAAATTTTTTATTAAATGTTGGTCTTGATTATTTAACGTTATCAAGAGAGTCCGGCACTTTATCAGGAGGAGAAGCTCAAAGAATCCGTTTAGCATCACAAATCGGATCTGGTTTAACTGGAGTGTTATACGTCTTAGATGAACCATCTATTGGTTTACATCAAAAAGATAATGTAAAACTGATCAATGCTCTTAAAAGATTACGAGATTTAGGAAATACAGTAATTGTAGTTGAGCATGATACTGAAACGATGGAAAATGCAGATCATATTATTGATCTTGGTCCTGAGGCGGGAAACAAAGGTGGTGAGGTTGTTGCACAAGGAACTTTTGATGAGATAACAAATAATAAAGTAAGTATCACAGGAAAATATCTTTCAAACAAATTAAGAATTGATGTTCCCAAAAAAAGAAGGTTAGCAAAAAATGGAAGGTTTCTTGAAATAACAGGTGCGACTGGTAATAATTTGAATAATGTTAATTTGAAAATACCTTTGGGTAGCTTAACTTGTGTCACTGGTGTATCAGGAAGTGGTAAGTCAACATTGATCTTACAAACATTGTACAATGCATTAAACTTAACTTTAAATAATAATAAATCCAGAAAAATTCCAAAACCATTCAAAGGTTTCAAAGGTACAGAATTAATCGATAAGATAATTGATATTGATCAATCACCAATTGGTCGTACTCCAAGATCTAATCCAGCAACTTACACTGGAGCTTTTGGGCCAATAAGAGATTGGTTTACAGGATTACCTGAGTCTAAAACTAGAGGATACAAACCAGGAAGGTTTTCTTTTAATGTTAAAGGAGGTAGATGTGAAGCTTGTGAGGGAGATGGAGTTATTACTTATGAAATGCATTTTCTTCCAGACGTCTATATTCAATGTGATGAATGTAAGGGAACCAGATATAACCGAGAAACTTTAGAGATTAAATTTAAAGATAAAAGTATTGCAGATGTTTTAAACATGACAGTCGATGAGGGATGTGAATATTTTGAAAATATTTCAAATATTAAGACTAAATTACTTACTTTAAAAAAGGTTGGTTTAGGTTATATAAAAATTGGTCAACAAGCTACAACTCTATCAGGTGGTGAAGCACAAAGAATTAAATTAGCTAAAGAATTATCAAAAAGATCAACCGGTAGAACAATGTACATATTAGATGAACCAACTACCGGTCTTCATCAACATGATATCAAAAAGTTATTAGAAATTTTACATACATTTGTTTCATTGGGTAATACAGTGGTTGTTATAGAGCATAACTTAGATGTCATAAAAACAGCAGATTATATTGTAGATATGGGGCCTGAAGGCGGTGTAAAAGGTGGAAAAATTATTGCTGAGGGTAAACCTGAGGAAATTTGTAAAATTAACAATAGTTATACAGGAAAATTTTTAAAACCACTTTTATAAATCTATAGCATATTAATAACGGTGCAATTAATTTGATAAAATTGACTTAATAAAATAAAATATTTTTATGATTGATAATGAAAATACAAATACCGAATTTAAAACACTTGGCATGTCTATAGAAAATTTATCAATTATTTATGGAATATTATTAATTTGTTGGGGATTAATAATAAGTTTTATAAGTGGTAGCGATTCTTTCACTTCGTTCATCCCCTCTTTTTTGGGATTTCCAATTTTAATTTTTTCTTATTTGTCTGTGAAATTTATAAATAAAAAAAAATTTTTTATGCACATAGTAGTACTTTTAGGATTAATAGTTTTTATTGGTGGATTAGATTTTATTAGAGCAATTATAACAGGGAATGTTTTTACAAATTTTTGGGCAGATATCTCGAAATTAATGATGTTATTAACTGGTCTATTTTTTACAATTCAATGTATTAGATCTTTCATTCACGCCAGAAGAAGAGGAAAAACAGAAAGTTAGTCTAATAAAGACTCAACAAATTCCCAATTAATTAGATTTTCTACAAACTTATCTAAATATTCTGGTCGTCGATTTCTATAATCAATATAATAAGAGTGTTCCCAAACATCACATCCTAAAATAGGCTGCATATTATCAATTAAAGGATTTGCTGCATTTGCAGTTTTTGTTACTATAAGTTTACCATTACTTATTGATAACCAACACCAGCCAGAGCCAAATTGTGTTATTCCCGCTTGTTTAAAATCTGTTTTAAACTTTTCGACACTTCCAAAATCTGTAATAATTCTTTTTTCAAGTTTTGGAGGAATTTTTCCACCTCCGTTTGGTTTCATACATTGCCAAAAAAGATTATGATTCCAGTGTTGGCTTGCATTATTAAATATTCCAGCTTTTGATTTATCCTCAAAACTTTTTAAAATTATATCTTCCAATGATGAATTAGATAAATCAGTGTCTTTAATAAAATTATTTAAGTTGGTTATATAAGTCTGATGATGTTTACCATGGTGAAGTTCTAAAGTTTCCTCAGACATTATTGGAGAAAGCGCATTGTTTGCATAATCAAGTTTTGGAAGTTCAAATATCATTATTTAAAATTATTAAATTATATAATTTAAATATACAAGAAGTTTATCAATTAATTTGAATTCATAATGATTTGTTCTTAAAAATTATTTTAAAAAGTTGTAATGTAGTATATATTTGTCATTATTATGGGTAATTTGCTATCGTCTTTATCAAAAACAGTTCATGTATCATTAGCTATAGCAGTATTATTATTTTTAGGATTATTTTATCAAAATGATGGTTTTAGTTTTGATGCTCTTTTTTGGAGCTGGTTTGCACAATTTGTGCAGGTTATAACTGGTATCATGTGGATTGGATTATTGTGGTACTTTAATTTTGTGCAAATTCCAAATATGGCAAGAATTCCGGATGAGCAAAAACCAGCTATCAACAAAGTAATTGCTCCAGCTGCATTTTTTTATTTTAGATGGGGAGCGGTTTTAGCTATTTTATCGGGTTTTGCAATTATGGCTCTTAATGGATATTTGTACGACGCAATGACCTTGAGTATAGGCTCTGGCATTCCAAAACATACTGCAATTGGAATTGGTATGTGGCTAGGTTTGATAATGGCATTTAACGTTTGGTTTATAATATGGCCAAATCAAAAAAGGGCGTTGGGTATAATAGAATGTAATCCAGAATATAAAGCTAGGTCAGCTAGAAGAGCAATGCTATTTTTGAGAGTTAATACCTTAATTTCAATACCTATGTTACTTACTTTGGTAGCTGCTCAAAATCTTTATTAATTACTCTTGTCATCTCTTAAAACAGTTTTTTGAGAAACTCTTAATCTAACCAAAACTGTATTAGCAATATAGATAGATGAATAAGTCCCAAAAATTACACCAAATATCATGGCCAAAGAAAAACCTTTTAGTATCTCACCACCAAAGAAAAATATTGATAATAAAGCTAATAAAGTTGTTATTGATGTAATTAAAGTTCTAGATAAAGTTTCATTGATAGAGATATTCGTTAAATCATAAATCTTAATATCAGAATATTTCCTTAAATTTTCTCTAACTCTATCAAAAATAACAACTGTATCATTCATCGAGTAACCGACGATAGTTAATACAGCTGCAATAATGGATAAATTAATTTCAAGACCTAGTAATGAAAATAAACCTAGAGTTACCAATACATCATGAAACAACGCTAATATAGCTCCTAGACTAAATTGCCATTCAAATCTTATCCATATGTAAATTAACATTAAAGTTAATGCAACTGCGATAGCTATGACTCCAGATTTAAGTAACTCAGCACTTACTTTCGGTCCTACATTTTCAACTCTCCTAAAATCAAAAGTATTACCAAATGATTTATCTAAATTTGCTTTAATTTGTTCAATAATATTTTTGTTATTATTAATTTCAAATTTGATTAAAAAATCTGTTTCATTTCCAAAATTTTTTACCGAAACATCACCTAAATTCATAGAATTCAAATTATCTCTTAAAGAGGATACATTGATTTTGTTATCAGTCGATCTTAATTCAATTAGGGTTCCGCCTTTAAAATCTATTCCAAAGTTAAGGCCTTTGAAAATGAGTAAAAATAATGAAATAACGACTAAGGATATAGAGAGTATATTAAACTGATTATAGTATTTGTTAAATGCAATCATCTAAATTAAACCCTCTTTTTCTTTATTTCTATACACATACAAAACAGTCAATAACCTTGCTATGAAATAGACTGAAAATAATGTTGTAAATATTCCAATCCCAAGTGTGAGTGAAAAACCTTTTATTGGACCTGAACCCATAAAAAATAAGATAATAGCTGCTAATAGTGTTGTTATATTTGCATCAAATATAGCTGTTCTAGATTTTGTGTAACCACTATCAAAAGCTATTAAATTATTTTTTTCATCTTTTAGCTCTTCTTTAATTCTCTCAAAAATTAAAACATTTGCATCAACTGCCATACCAACTGTCAGAATTATTCCGGCTATCCCTGGAAGAGTTAAAGTTGCCTCGAAAATAGTTAATATTCCAATGAGTAAGAAAAGGTTAACTATCAATGTAATATTCGTAATTAAACCAAATATCTTATATTTAACAAAGATAAATACTATTACTAATAGAAAACCAATTGCTAAAGCAATCATCCCTGCATTAATGGAATCTTGTCCTAAGTCCGGACCAACTGTTCGTTCCTCAATTATATTTAAAGGAGCAGGCAATGCACCAGATCTTAATAGAAGAGCTAAATCTGTTGCTGATTGAAAAGTAAATCCTCCACTGATTTGCCCTGATCCACTTGCAATTGTATCTCTTATTACCGGTGCGCTTATAATTTTACCATCCAATACTATTGCTAATTGTTTGCCAATACCAGTTGATGTAGCTTTACCAAACCTTTTAGCACCCACTCTATCAAGTGTAAATGTAACTACAGTTTCATTAGTTTCACTATCCATTCTTGGTTGAGCATCAAGTAGATTGTCTCCACTTAAAATAATCCTTTTACTTACAAGAGCAGCTTCTTCCGACTCATCTTCATAACTAAGTTTTTCTGCCCCAAAAGAGTCTTGATCGTTATTAGTCACGAATCTGAATGTTAAATTTGCAGTTTTTCCAAGTAATGATTTAATTCTCATTGGATCATCTAATCCTGGTAATTCAACAAGAATTCTATCGTTTCCTCTTTTTAGAATGTTGGGCTCATTAGTTCCTATTTCATCAATTCTTCTTCTTACAATTTCTAAAGCCTGATCTTGAGATGATGTTTTTAGTTTAACAATACCTTGGGTGGAGTAATTCACAAAAAAGATATTATCTTCCTCGGTGATATCTAATTGATGAGACTTAAATCTTGGATAATAAGGATTTAATTCACTTTCCTCGTCATTAAATGTATCTAGAACAATTTGTTTGTAATTTTCGTTTACAGAAAAAGATAATTTTTGTTCTAAAATTTTTAAATTTTTAATTCTAATATTTCTGTCTTTGAAATAATTTCTAATGGTAATTGAAAGATTTTGTATTTTTTGTTCAATAACAGGATTGTTATCAATTTCCAGTAAAAGGTAAGAGCCTCCCTGAAGATCTAACCCAAGATTAATTTTTTTATTTAATAAGTCATTTTCAAATTTAAATAAATTTGATGATGCAATTAAAATAAAAAATAAAGAAATTGATATTACTAAAATTATTCTGAATTTTGAAAAATATAACACTTTACTTTAACAAAATTACTTTTTAACTTCTTGAGAGTTCATCAGACTTTGTACACCTGTACCTCTGATAACTTCAACAGTCACATTTTCAGCAACCTCAACTTCAATTTTATCATTGTCTACAACTCTAGTTATGGTTCCTGTAATACCGCCTGAAGTTACAATCTTATCACCTTTTTTTAAACCCTCGACCATCGCTTTATGCTCTTTGACTTTTTTTTGCTGCGGTCTTATCAAGAAAAAATAAAAAATAACAAAAATTAGTATTAGTGGTATAAATTGACCTATTCCTGAACTTTCCATAAAACTCCTTAATTAAAAATGAATATTTATACTATCTCTTAAGTTAAAACAACTTTAATTCAGACTGATTTTTTCTAGATTATTCATATAAGGTCTAAGCACTTTTGGAATACTTATAGACCCATCTTTTTGTTGATAATTTTCTAATACAGCAATAAGAGTTCTACCCACTGCTAAACCACTTCCGTTAAGTGTTCCCACAAATACTGTTTCTTTATTTGAATTTTTATATCTAGCTTTCATTCTTGTTGCTTGAAAAGTTGAACATGATGAACATGAAGATATTTCTCTATATTTGTTTTCTGAAGGTAGCCATACTTCTATATCATAAGTTTTTTCTGCACTAAATCCCATATCCCCACTACATAAAATTATTTTTCTATATGGTAATTCCAACAAGTCCAAAATTCCTGTGGCACAATTCGTCATTCTCTCTAGTTCTTCAAGACAATTGTTTTGTTCTACAATACTAACTAATTCAACTTTATAAAATTGATGTTGTCTAATCATCCCTTTCGTATCTTTACCATAACTACCAGCCTCTTTTCTGAAACATGGGGTAGATGCAACAAATCTCATTGGTAATGTTTTTAGATCTAAAATTTTGTCTTTTACAATATTTGTTAAAATAACTTCTGCTGTAGGAATTAAAAATTTTCGACCACTTCCCTCTTCTAATTTTACCTCAAACTGATCACTTTCAAATTTAGGTAGTTGACCAGTTCCAAACATTGTATTTTCTGAAGCTAATAAAGGTGGTGAAATTTCCTCATAACCATTTTTTGAAGTATGTATATCAAGCATAAAATTTGAAATTGCTCTTTCAAGTAATGCTAATTTATTCTTTACAAAAACAAACCTTGAGCCAGTAGTTTTTGTAGCAAGATCAAAATCTAACATTCCAAGTTTTTCACCTAGTTCGTAATGTGATTTTGGAGTAAATTCAAAATTAGGAATTTGGCCAGATTTAGTTAATTCAACATTTTCATTTTCATTAGATCCAACAGGCACATCATTATGAGGTATATTAGGAATACTTGACAAAATTTCATCTAAGTCAGATTTAATTTTTGATTGTTGATCAGCAATTTTATCAATAGATTGTGTAATTTCTTTTGACCTAGAAAATAAAGCCTTATCTTTGGTTTTTGAAATATCTTTTTTTTCTTTTTCTAATGTTTCTTTTTTTTGAATTAATTCTCTATTATCTATATCTAATTTCTTGAGTTTATTGAGATCTATATCAATTGATCTTTTTTTTAATGCTTTTGAAAACGCGTCAAAATCTTTTCTAATTTCTTTTATGTTATGCATCAGAATTTTTTAAATTTTTATTCTCAATAAGTTTTACTGAAAATATTGATAATTCATATAGAATTAATAGTGGTATAGCTAAACCAATTTGTGTTATAGGATCAGGTGGTGTGAGTAAAGCTGCAGCTGCGAATATAATAACCACTACATATTTTCTTCGTTTCTTTAAAAAATCAGAATCAACTAACCCTACCCTCGCTAATAAACTTAACACAACAGGCAATTGAAAACTTATACCAAACGCAAATATAAGTTTCATTACCAATGAAAGATATTCGTTTACTTTTGCTTCAAGTTGAATTGGTAAATTTGTTGAAAGACCAGAACTTTCAAAAGATAAAAAGAATTTTATTGCTAGGGGCATTATTAAATAATAAACCAACATACCACCTAGTAAGAATAAGATTGGGGTTAAAACTAAATAAGGTAAAATTGCAATTTTTTCATGTTTATAAAGACCAGGAGCAATAAATTTCCATATCTGCATCAAAATAAATGGACAAGTAACAAAAAAAGCTGTGAAAAAAGATACTTTTAAATAAGTAAGGAAGGTTTCTTGTAAAGCTGTGAAAATTAATCGTCTATCAGTTCCATCATCTTTAACTGCTTGTGCATATGGTTCTACCAAAAAACCATAAAGATGTTCAGCAAAAAAATAACATCCTATAAAAAAAATTATTAGAAAAATAAAACTATGAATTAGTCTTTTTCTTAACTCAGCTAAATGACTTACAAAGCCACCTTCATTTTCATCATGACTCATCTTTTTTTTCTTCTTTTTTTTCTACTTTATTATCTTCAAGGTCAATATTTGAGACTTCATTTTGAATATTATTAATATATTTTTTTGCAGAGCCAATCCATGAACCAACTTTTTTGAGCATTATTGGAAAGTCCTTAGGTCCTAAAACTACAATAGCTATTGCAACTATAATTAAAATCTCAAACCAACCAATAGTAGGCATGTGATTTATTCTTTTTTGTTCGAATCTTGATTGTCGTCAGAAATATTTTTAGGTTCATTGTCATCAGTCACATCTGATGCCATTCCCTTTTTAAAACTTTTTATTCCTTTTGCTACATCGCCCATTAGGCTAGAAATTTTTCCTCTGCCAAATAATAATACCACAAGTATTACAACGATCGCTATTTGCCAAATTCCAATGCTCATAGAAAACTTATAACCTTTTTATCAATAATTGAAAAGTCTAATTTGTGAGCTTAGTTCTTCTCATCTGAGTCAAGAGTGCTACTTAACATTTCATCAATATTTGAATAAATGTCCTCTTTTTTATCATCTTGTTTTTCTTTATAGAATTTTCCAGTACCAAAAATAGCGTTATCAATATTAGTACTATCAATTAAACCTGCGGCTCCAAGTTCATCCACAGTTGGTAAATCAGATAATTTTTGCAAGTTAAAATGACTTAAAAAGTCATCCGTAGTGACATATTGGATAGGTCGACCAGGTACATTTTTTCTTCCACCAGGTTTAACCCAATTCAATTCCATCAAAATTTCTAATGTGTTAGTTCCAAAAGCTACTCCTCTTATTTCTTCTATCTCTGCTCGAGTAACTGGTTGATGATAAACAATTATAGCAAGAGTTTCTATTGCAGCTTTTGATAATTTTTTTTCAACAGTTTTTTCTTGTGTCATTAAATTTGAAAGATTAGGTGAGGTTCTAAAGGACCATTTTTTAGAAATACAAACTAGGTTAATACCTCGATTTGAATATTCAGCTTGTAATTTTAACAAAATTTTTTCGACATCCGTTTTTTTAGATATCTTATTTTCAATAGTTTCAATATCTAATGGTTCTGCAGCAGCAAAAACAATCCCTTCAATTTCCTTTTCAATTGAAGATAGTTTAGTTGGAAAATTAATAATATTGTCTTTTTTCTTAATCTTTTTTTTTATCATTTGTTTTCTTTTATATAAATATCATCAAAAAGATTTTCTTGTTTTATACTTAGGTTGCCCTCTTTGACTAACTCAAGAGAGCCAGCAAATATTCCTGCTTTACCAGTTCGTTTAAATTTTGATCCACTTTTAAAATTTTTAGGTATTAAGTCATCTAATTTTTTCCAATCCATTAATTTTCCAAAAAAATCTTTTATAGTTTTTATACCTTCTTCTGTTGTAAAAACTGGTAATTTAGGAATATTAATTCTCTGAAAATCTTTTGTCATAATTATTGTTGAATATGTTTTCATAAGGTCAAATAAATTTAATTTATATTCACTATTGTAGATGGGTCTTATGCCTGCTCTCATACCTCTAGTTCTTATTTCTCTTCCTAATCTTTTTCTTTTCAGCATCTGTTCGGATAATAACCTTATTAATTCAAGTTTCTTAAGTTGAAGTTTTAATTTTTCAGCTACTTCTTGAACTTTAAATTCTTCTTCAGGGGTGCCTGGTAATAGTAATTTTGATTTTAAATATGCTAACCATGTTGCCATTAATAAGTATTCTGAAGCAATCTCTAAATTTAATTTCTTTTCTTGAGTAATAAAATCATGAAACTGATCTGCTAATTTTGTAATAGATATATCCTCAAGATTAACTTTTTGGGCTTTGGCAAGATCTAAAAGAACGTCTAATGGACCATTATAATTTTCAACATCTACTTTAAAAAGTTCAGAATCATTTTCAATCATCGGGCAATATTAACTTAAAATTTTGTAAAATTGTGATGTTTTTTTTATGAGAAAAGGATTTATCAATGGTGAATTATTTCCCACAATTTTCATTTCATTTAAATTTCCATTACAATGTAAGGCTAAATTACAACCTGCACTAAACGTTTTGATTGTATTTTCCTTTAAATTACCCTTAAGACTTTTCATGGATAAATCATCAGATATCAAAATATCTTTAAAACCAATTTTATTTCGAATTAATTTAATTAATTTTTTTGAGTGAGTAACACAATTTTCTTTATCAATTTGGGTAAAAATTATGTGAGCGGTCATAGCGAAAAAAGTTTTTTTATTTTTAAATGGAAGAAAATCTTTCTTGGTTAAATAACTCAATTTATTATTTACCATCGGAGTAAAATGGTGACTATCTACTTTTGCTAAACCATGTCCTGGAATATGCTTTATGACCGTTCCTATACCATTTTGATGGAAATAATTGATACAATAATCTCCTATATTAGATACAATTTTGGGATTATTTGAAAAAGATCTATTTCCAATGACATTTGAAGCACCTTTAATTCTTAAATCTAAAACAGGGGAAGTATTTATATTAATACCAAGTGATTTTAATAAATATGAAGTTTTATCAATAAACAATTTATAATAAAATTTAAATTCATCTATATTTTTAATATATTTTTTTCCAAAGAATTCTGAAGTCAAATTATCGAATGATATAATATTTTTTAAACGATTAACTTTACCCCCCTCTTGATCAATTAAAATAGGATATTTTTTATCTTTGAATAATTTTCTTATTGACGTGGTGAGTTTTAGAGTTTGATCAATATTTTTAATATTTCTTGTAAATAAGATAACTCCCCAGGGTTTAAATTTTTTGAGAAAAGATTTTTCTTTTGCTGAAAGTTTTGTTGATTTAATACCAACAATAAAAGATCGACGTTTATTCATTATTTTCTAATAATTTCCAAAAATTAAATTTTTTCTTTTTTTTATTGTTTGTTTGCTCAACGTATTCAATAATATTTTTCGTATCATCTTCTAAAATCGGTAATTTTTCCGAGTATGTATTTATCTTATTGTTGATATTAATGAGTGATCTATAAGATTTTTTTTTATAAGCATCAGAAAAATAATATTTTGCTGTAAAAAAAATAAAAAGACCAATAATAAAAACGAAAATAATATATTTGATTTCTTTAAACATTACATTTTTTCAGGGGCAGACACACCTACAATATTCATTCCAGATTTAACAACATTTGAAATAAGTTTTAATAAAACTAACTTGTCATTCGATATTTTCTTATTCTCATTTATAAATCTTTTTTCAGGATTATCTTTTCCCAAGTTCCAGTAAGAATGAAAGAGAGAGGCTAGTTCATAAAGATAAACTGGAATTCTATGAGGTTCTAGCTTCTTGCTTGATATTTCGATACACTTAGGCCACTCAGATATTTTTTTTAAGATATTTATTTCATGATCAGAATATTCAAAACCATAATCCTCAATTTTCAAATCTTTTTTTAAATCTATTTCCAAATGTCTAAAAACAGATGAAATTCGAGCATAGCAATATTGTACATAATACAAAGGATTATCTTTTGATTTTTCAATTACATTATCAAAATCAAAATCAAGTTCGACATCATTACTTCTGTTTAACATAATGAATCGTGTAGCATCTTTTCCAACTTCATTAATTAAATCATCAACAGTTATATAATCACCTTTACGTTTTGACATTTTAAATGGTTTTTTATCCTTAATAAGTTTAACAAGTTGACTGACTTTACAAATAAGTTTTCCTTTAGAACTCGATAAAGCTTCGACAGAAGATGTAATTCTTTTAATATAACCCGCATGATCTGCACCTAAAATATTTATCAAGTAGTCAAACTTTCGATCCAATTTATTTTTATGATAAGCAACATCACTAGCAAAATAAGTCCAGGCACCATCAGATTTTTGTAACGCTCTATCTTTGTCATCACCAAAATCAGTTGATTTAAAAAGCAATTGTTCTCTCTCAACCCAATTATTATCGTCCTCACCAGCTGGAGCTTTAATTTTACCTTTATAAACAAATTTATTTTTTTGAAGATTTTCTACTACTTTTTCAACTTCTTGATTAAGTACTAATTTTTTTTCACTGACAAAATTATCGTGAATTATACCAAGACTACTAAGATTTTTTTTTATTAATTTTATTGCCTCATCTATAGATAAATTTGTTAATTGTTCAGATATTACTTCGTAATTAGTAAAATCTATTTTTGGATTTGATGAAATGATATTATTAGCAAACTCAATCAAATATTCACCTGGATAAAGATCCTCATTATCTGTTGGAAATATTTCATTAAATTTGATTTCTCTTATTCTAAAATATACTGATTTTGTGAAATTAATTATCTGATTACCATAGTCATTTACATAATATTCTTTAGTAACTTTGTGATTATTAAATGATAAAACATTTGAAATTACATCTCCTAAAATAGCACCTCGGCAATGACCCACATGTAAAGGTCCTGTTGGATTGGCAGAAACAAATTCTATTAAATAATTTTTCTTTTTTTCATTTGTATTTATTCCAAATGTTTTGGCATTACTTATAATTTCTTTTGAAAAATTTGTCCAAAACACAGGTTTAAATTTAATATTCATAAATCCTGGTTTTGCGATTAATATTTCTTTTATTGATTTGTCATCTTTCTCAAGACTCTTTGCTAAAATTTCGGCTAATTCTAAAGGGGGCTTTTTATTTATTTTTGATAAAACCATTGCAACATTTGTAGAGATGTCACAATTAAATTTCTCAGGAGGAATTTCTGCATTTATTCCATCTAAATTATCTGGCAAAATTATTTTACCCTCTTTCGACAAACCTAAAATAATTTTTTTTATTCTATCTAAGTATTGATTAAAAATGTTCATTTAATATCGTTATAAAGGTTGATAGCATATCTGTCAGTCATACCAGAAATAAAATCAGAAACTGCTCGATATTTATTTTTAGATAAATGTGCCTTTGAGATAAATTTTGCTGGATTTTTACTTATTTTAGCAAACAATCTTTTAATTATTAATTTACCTTTATTATTTTTATTTAACACATTTTTGTTATTGTACATTTTGGACCTTAAAAAATACCTAATTTCATTATCAGAATTTTTAATTTTATCAGAGAAATCAACCATAAGAAAATCAGTTTTATTCAAATCATTTCTACTTTTGATTTTATTTTGATTAAGATTTTTGATGGTATTACTTATTAAATCTTTGATCATTAAGTCAATTGAATCTCTTATAATCTGATAAGTTGCAATCTTGTAATTTTTTTTGTTAATCTTTTTTTTATATTTTCTATAAATATTTTTAAAAAAATCTATTTCAACTAACTCTTCTAATCTAAATAAGTTTGCTTTGATGCCATCTTGTATGTCATGGTTATTATAAGCAATATCATCAGATATAGATGAAATTTGAGCCTCTAGTGAAGGGTAAGTATTGAAATTTATCATGTTTTTAAATTTTTTAACACCTATCAATTCATCAACTAGATGAAAATCATCGACTGGACCATTGTGTTTTAAAAGTCCTTCTAATGTTTCAACAGAGAGATTTAAACCACTAAATTTCAAATACTTATTTTCTAAAAACATAACAATTCTTAATGTTTGTAAATTGTGATCAAACCCTCCATGAATGTTCATACATTCATTTAAAGCATCTTCACCTGCATGACCGAAAGGTGTGTGTCCCAAATCATGTGCTAAACTAAGTGTTTCTGCTAAGTCCTCGTTTAAATTAAAATATCTAGCGATGGATCTTGCTATTTGAGCAACCTCCATGGAATGGGTAATTCGTGTTCTATAATGATCACCTTCAGTGTTAACAAATACCTGTGTTTTATGTTTCAATCTTCTAAATGAAGCGCTATGAATAATACGATCTCTATCTCTTTGATAAGGAGATCTATATTTTGACAAAGATTCCTTAAATATCCTACCTTTACTTTTGAATTGGCCAATCTTTGAGTATTTTTTCATCCTTTAAAATAAAATATTAAGTATTATATTACTAATACCAGTGATCAATTATGATTAAAGAAATTAAATTTACTGATAAAGCACTAAAACAGATCAATGTTTTATTATCTAAAAAAGATAAAGGGTCTTTTTTTAGAATCGCTATTAAAGGTGGTGGTTGCTCAGGATTTCAATATGAATTCACTTTTGATAAGGAAAAATCAAATGATGATTTGAAATTTGAAAATATTTTAATTGATAAAACTTCAGCAGATTTATTAAAAGGCTCTGAAGTTGATTATGTCTCAGAATTAATTGGTGAACAATTTAAGATAACTAATCCACAAACCAAGTCATCTTGTGGTTGTGGTGTTTCTTTTTCTCTTTAATGATTATTTCGTCATGGAATGTAAATTCTGTGAGAGCTCGTATAGATAATATCAAAAGTTATCTCATAAAATATAAACCAGATATCCTAATGATGCAGGAAATCAAAACAGAGGATGTAAACTTTCCTTATGATGATTTTTCAGCAGTGGATTATGAAAGTCACGTATTTGGCCAAAAAAGCTATAATGGTGTTGCAATTATTTCCAAAGGAAAATTAAAAAATATTAGGACAGATCTAATTAAAGATAAATTGAAACAATCAAGAATTATTTCTGCTGAAGTTGAGTATAAGAAAAAAGTTGTTCAATTGATAAATATATATACTCCAAACGGAAACCCGGTAGATACTGAGAAATATGACTATAAAAAAAATTGGATGGATCAATTAATAAAACAATTAAAGACCTTGTCTAAAAAAAACTCAAATATTATTCTTGCGGGTGATTTCAATGTTATTCCGGCTGCCGAAGATGTTTATAATGTTAAAAGTTTTGAAGATGACGCTTTATACAGATTGGAAATAAGAAAAAAATTCAGAGAAATGCTTAACTTGGGATTTAATGATGTTTATAGACACTTTTATGAAACAAAAGAAGGCTATACTTTTTGGGACTATATGAGAGGAGCTTGGCAAAAAAATAATGGTATGAGAATAGATCACTTCCTAGTATCAAATTCTTTAATCGATCAAGTAAGATCTATAAATATTAATAAAGACCCAAGAGGAAGAGAAAAACCTTCTGACCACACTCCAATTGAAATTAAATTAGCTTAACGATTTTATTTTATTAACCAAGTCTTCATTAATATGTCGAGGGCCTTTGTCTAATCTATTTTTGTGTCTTCTTTCACCTGGAAATCTAACCCCATCAAAAGATTTCATTTTATCAAAGAATTCATCTGCATGTTTTTGCCAATTTGTTCCTGAGGTTTTATCTGGTGATATAGCTAAAATAAACTCACCTCCACTTGGTGGGCCACCATCATTGTTATCCTTTGCAGCTGTTTCAAAACTAAAATTATCACCAACCAAAGCACCAGCCATCAGTTCAACCATCATCGCTATTGCTGAACCTTTGTAGCCTCCAAAAGGAAGTAATACACCACCATCTGCAATTGCTCCTGGATCAGTAGTTTCTTTACCATCTTTAGTTAAACCAGTTCCAAGTGGAACTTTGTGCCCTTCTCTTTTTGCAACTTGGACTTCTCCCATTGCCATTGATGCTGTGGCCATATCATAAACGACTGGAGTTTTACCAGGTCGTGGCCAAGCAAATGAAATAGGGTTGGTTCCAAATAATGGTTTGATTGCACCAGCAGGTGCTACAGCAGGTTTGTATGATGTGCATGCAAAAGCAACCAAACCTTCTTCTGCTAACTTTTCTGTTTCAGGCCACATCGCCGCCATGTGATGAGAGTTATTTATTGCTAGCACTGCTACACCATTTTCTTTTGCGGCTTTAGCTAATTCAGGTAGACCTTTATTTAAAACAACAGGTGCCAAACAATTGTTACCTTGAACTTTAATTACTGATGCTGAAATCTTTTTTACTTCTGGTTTTCCTTTACCATTAATTTTTCCACTTTTTAAACCACTTACATATGCAGGTAATCTAAACAAACCATGAGATAAAGATCCATCCCTTTCGGCATTTCTAATTAGATCAGACAGAATAGAAGCTGTTTCATCATCACATCCATTAGCTAATAACGTTTTTTTAGCTAATTCAAAAATTTCATCTAATGTAAGGGAAACCGTACTCACCCTTACATTAAATACTATCTATGTTTTCTTTTCAAATCTTTTTTTAGATCTTCGTGGTCACCAACAACTGTATGATATCTACTCTTAGTGACATATTTTTCTAAAAAAGGGACTGCTAATAATGGTAGGAAACCACCTATAACAATTCCATATGCAGCACTTTGTAAATCTGGATCAGCTAAAGCTGCTATAAAGTCTGCAATGATATGGGCTAAAACTATTCCAACTATACCAGCGATCGCTCCATTAGAGATAATTTTAAGAAATCTATTGATACTCCAACCAGTATAAAATCCAATTAAAGGTATTAATGTATGAATAAAGCCAAAAGTTGCTCCTCTTAAAATGCTATGTTCTTCTATTAGTTCTTCCATAAAATGAAGAAACTCTGGTAATTCATGAGAATGACCCTCTGCTGCTCTAACAAATGTAAAACCAAAAATACACATTGTTAAAGTTAAAAAACTTATTTTTTTCATTAACTGCACTCCTTACAAGTAGTTAAAACTTCCATATTAAATGTATTAAAATCATAATTTTTTACGTTGTTTTTTTTAAACAAACTTTCAAAAAGATTTGATTTTAATTCTTCTGTATCCCCACATTTTTTGCATATGGCGATTGCGGTACTGTGATTTTTTGAATGTGAATGATTGCACAGCATAAAAGTTTTTGTTTGATTAGATTTATGAATTCGTTCTTCTTCTATTAGGTTAGCAAGAGCTCTATAAACTGTCATAGGTTGTGTTTTTTTAACCTTTTGAAGCTTATCTAATATCTCATAAGCAGTTAAATGCTTTGGAGATTTTTTAATAATATTAAAGACTAATTCCTTATTTGACATAGTGTTATGTTATAACATCACAACAATAAGTCAAGAAAAATGATATAATATTTATTTATGATTCTATTCATTGCTAAAGTTGTTGGTGCTGCACTAATTATTGCCTTTGCAAGTTGGTTATCTGGGCAAAATCCGAAATTAGCCGGATTTATTATAGCTTTTCCACTTTTATCGCTTATAGCTATCGTTTTTTCTTACTATGAACACAATGATATAGAAAAAACAATTCTATTTACTAAAAGTATACTAGTTGCTGTACCTGTAAGTTATCTATTTTTTTTACCCTTTTTCTTTGCAAAATCTTTAAATATGAATTTCTTCATGATTTATGGCGCAGGCCTAGGATTGTTAGTTATTGGTTTCTTCATACACAAATATATCGCTAATTTTTTATAAAAATGGAAAGGATAATTATGTCAAAAAATAACTATATAAAATGGATAAGTACATTTCTAGTCTTAGTTGGTATTCTATTAACAAACCTAAATATATATCCTTTAAATATCTATTTTCATGGATTTGGAGTTGTTGGATGGACTATCGCTGGATTTATTAGCAAAGATAAAGCGATCCTTACTAATTTTGGATTACAGATACCACTATTTATCATTGGTATTTATAAAGTTGTATTTTAATTTTCAAGTAGACTTTAATTTTAATTAGTTTAGAAGTTGACGAATCTCCCTTAGATTCTTAAATCAATAAATTTACATGTAGAATTATTTTCCGGCTCAGATTACATACTCCTTAAGTCATGAATCGATAGGAACCGAAAACAATAATATAAAGGAGATAAAGAATGGAAATGACTTTAATTTATACGGTTATAGGCTTCGCCCTTGCCGGTTATAGCGTAATCGCTAACGACTCAATTCAAACACTAGGTACATTTATAGCTTCAAAAAAGAAGTGGTTCAAATGGTACATACTTGCAGGATCAGCTTCTAGTGTAATGATTTTAGCTTTAGCATGGGGATGGTATGCGTATGATGGTGATATTTCATATGGAAGATTAACTAGAATACCTTATCAAGAAATTCAATGGTATCATGCAGTAGCGCCTGCAATACTCTTAATATTAACAAGAGTTGGTATACCTGTATCCACAACCTTTTTAGTTCTTTCAGCGTTTGCTTCAACAGTTGTGCTTGAAAAAATGCTATTAAAAAGTGTAGTTGGTTATGGTTTAGCAGCAATGGTCGCTTATATTGCTTGGATTGTTGTATCAAAATTTATCAATGAAAAATTAGATGAAGTTGATGAAAAGTATATAGGCTTTTGGAGAAACTCAGTATGGGTCACTTCAGGTTGGCTATGGTGGGTTTGGTTATCTCATGATGTAGCAAACATTGCTGTGTATCTTCCAAGACAACTGGATATAACAATTCTGCTAACTGTAATGGGATATTTTACAGCTTTGCTATTTTACATCTTCTATATTCAAGGTGGACGAATACAAACTGTAGTTTTAGAAAAAACTGGAACTAGATATGCAAGATCAGCTACAATTATCAACGTAATTTATGCTGGTGTCTTATTCTACTTTAAAGAACTTAATGATTTACCTATGTCAACTACATGGGTTTTTGTTGGTTTATTATGTGGTAGAGAACTTGCGATTTCAACAATGAACAAAGATTATAAATTTAAGTATGTCTTCCCATTAATTGGTAAAGACTTTCTTAAAATGATCTTTGGATTGAGTGTTTCAGTTGGAATTGTTTTAGCAATTCACTACATAATTATTCCAAATAATTGGTTTTAAATCTATTTATTTGGTCGTGTTAATTATTTAACACGGCCATAAACATCCTGATATCTAACAATATCCGTCTCTTTCAAAATTGAACCTACCTGAGCTTCAATAATTTTTACTGGTTTTTTGTAGGGATTTTCTATTCTATGGATTGCACCTAATGGAATAAAAATAGTTTCATCAGGTTTCATAGTGAAATATTTCTTATTTAAAGTAATTTTAGGTTTACCATGAGTAACTACCCAATGTTCAGCTCTATGATGATGTTTTTGAAGACTTAATATACCCTTAGATTTTACATATAATTCTTTAATCAAAAATTCTTTACCATTAAATAAATTAACATAACTACCCCAAGGTCTATGAAATACATTCTTCTTTTTATAATAATGTCTTTTATTTCGTCCATACATTTTACAGATTTCTTTCCAAGAACCTAAGTCAGACCAAGGAATATCTAACTTGATCGCATTTATATCTTTGGTTTTTTCTAAT
>CACPDT010000014.1 GCA_902632665.1 uncultured Pelagibacteraceae bacterium
ATTTATACTTAATCATATCAGTAATTTAATATTTGAACTTTAAATTTCAATAGAACAAATCTAACTTCGATAATCTCCATTAATTTCAACGTATTTTTTTGTCAAATCCATCGTATAAACTTTAAAACTTTTGGAACCACAGGAAATATCAACATTAATATCAATACTATCATTTTTCATATATTCAGATACTTCATCTTCATTATAATTTGAATTTAACTTTCCATTAGAAACAACACTTATTTCTCCAAATTTTACAGATAATTTTTCATGATTAATTTGTACACCTGCTTTTCCAATTGCCATTACAATTCTACCCCAATTGGCATCCTCGCCTGAGATTGCTGTTTTTACTAATGGTGAATTCGCAATTGAGAAAGCTATTTTTTTTGCATCATCCTCATTTTTGCACCCCTGAAGGTTGACAGTGATAAATTTTGAGGCACCCTCACCATCAGCTACAACTCTTTTAGCTAAATTTAATAAAACCTTGTTTAAAGCAATATCAAAATTTTTAATTTTTACATCATTAGCATTTTTAATTTTAGGATGTTTTGATTTACCAGTTGAAAAGATTGAAACCATATCATTGGTACTTGTATCACTATCACAGCTAATGGCATTAAAAGTATTAGAAATATTTTTCCTCAAAAGTTTTTTAAGAACATCATTTGGTATATCTGCATCTGTAAAAATATATGCTAATGTTGTGGCCATATCTGGTTGTATCATGCCTGAGCCTTTGGCGATCCCAAATATTTTTATATCACTTCCACCAATAGAACATTCTTCCATTGCCATTTTGGGCTGGGTGTCAGTAGTCATTATCCCTAATGCGGACTTCATCCAGATATACTTATTTTGAGTATATTTCACTTTCTCAATTAGTTCAGGGATTTTACTTATTATTTTTTCCTCAGGAAAAACCTCACCAATAGTTCCTGTGCATCCAAAAATTATTTCCTTTGATTTAATTTTTTTTGGTTGATCATCGTCCTCTTTCTGTTTTTGTGTTAATTTTTGTGAGATAGTTTCTGCAATTTTTTCCAAACTTTTATAACCTTGTTTTCCGGTGAAACAATTGGCATTTCTTGTATTAACTATTAATGAAAAAATTTTTTTAGCTTTTTGATTTAAATTCCATTTTATATTTTCAGATATTATTTTAGATTGGGTATAAACAGAGGCGTAGTTAACCCCATCTCTAAAATAAAACATAACCAAATCATCTCGAGAACTATTGTATAAGTCAGCACTAATCGTGGAAATCGCTACACCATCAATATGATCAAGATCTTGAAACTCGTTCAATCTCTTACTTTTTGATTTAGATGATAGAAAATTAGTTAAATTAATACCCATTCTATTTAAAATAATTATTTAATGATTATATTAATGGTTATAAGTAAATAATAAATCAAAAACTGATGCTAAATCCACTTAACTTTTTCTCAAAACTGATAAAATCCAATAATCAAAGAGAACTTGATAGAATTACCAAAATTGTAAACAAAATTAATTCATTAGAAGAAGATATAAAAAATTTAAAAGATGAGGACTTTCCAAAAAAAACTAATGAATTTAAAGAAAAAATTAAAAAAGGAGAAAAAATTGAGCGGATATTGCCTGAGGCATTTGCATTAGTCAGGGAGGCCTCAAGAAGAAAAAGAGGAGAAAGACATTTCGATGTACAGTTAATAGGCGGAATAGTCCTACAAGAATCTAAAATCGCTGAAATGAAAACTGGTGAAGGAAAAACGCTTACTATTACTCTTGCGGCATATCTTAATGCTCTTCATGATAAAGGGGTTCATATCGTAACTGTAAATGATTACCTTGCTAAAAGAGATTCTCAAGAAATGGGCGAGATTTATAATTTTTTAGGATTATCGTCTGGTTACATAAACAATGATCAAGATGATTCTCAAAGAAAGCAAAATTATAATTGTGACATTACTTACGCAACTAATAGTGAATTAGGTTTTGATTATTTAAGAGATAACATGAAATTTTCAAAAGATGAAATGGTACAAAGGAAACACTTTTTTGCTATAGTTGATGAAATCGACTCCTGTTTAATTGATGAGGCCAGAACACCATTAATTATTTCTGGGGCAGCAGAAGATAGAACAACCCAATATTTGGCTATTGATAAATTAATCAAATTTTTGAAAGAAAAAGACTACGAGGTTGATGAAAAGGATAAAAATGTGCTCTTAACAAATGACGGAATAAATAATATTGAAGATATATTTTCAAATGCGGGGATTTTAAAAAATAATAACTTTTACGATCCTGAGAATTTGAATTTGGTACATCATGTCAATCAAGCTTTAAGAGCAAATCATTTATTTCAAAAAGGTAAGGATTACATCATTCAAGATGATGAGTTGAAAATTATTGATGAATTAACTGGAAGAATTCTTGAAGGAAGAAGATTTGGGGATGGACTTCATCAGGCCTTAGAAGCAAAAGAAAGAATTCCCATAAAAGTTGAAAATCAAACTTTAGCTTCGATTACTTATCAAAATTATTTTAAATCATATGAAAAAATTTCTGGTTGTACTGGAACGGCAGTAACAGAATCTCAAGAATTTTACGAAATATATAATCTTCCTGTAGTGGTTATTCCAACTAATAAAAAAATGATAAGAAATGATTTTAATGACCAAATATTTAGAACAGAGAATGAAAAAAATGATGCTATCATTAAAAAAATACAAGAGTGCCACCAAAAAGGTCAGCCTTTATTAGTATTTACCTCTAGTGTTAACAAATCTGAAATATACTCAAATCTTTTGAACAAACAGAATATTAAACATGAAGTATTAAATGCTAAAAATCACGAAAATGAAGCTGAAATAATCGCAAACGCTGGCAAAGAAAATTCTGTAATTATAACTACAAGTATTTCTGGTAGGGGGGTAGACATTCAGCTTGGTGGAAAGAAAGGCTCAATGCCAGATGAAAAATTAAAGTTAAATAAAGAAAAAATTAAATCACTTGGTGGATTATTTGTAATTGGAACTGAGAGAATGGAGTCTCGAAGAGTTGACAATCAAGCAAGAGGTCGATCGGGACGTCAAGGTGATGAGGGTAATTCTATTTTTTACGTAAGTCTTGAAGATGATTTAATGAGAATATTTGGATCAGATTCAATGAATAATATATTGCAAAAACTTGGGCTTAAAGATGGAGAAAGTATTGATCATCCCTGGATAAATAAAGCTTTAGAGAGAGCTCAGCAAAAGGTAGAGGCTCGAAATTTTGACATAAGAAAAACATTAATTAAATTCGATAATGTTTTAAATGATCAAAGAAATGTAATCTTTAGTCAAAGAGAGGATGCTATGAATAGTGACACAATTTTTGATTATTCTAATAGTTTTTTAAACGAAATTGTTGATGATCTCATTAAGCTTAAGATTAAGAAAAAGTCCAATCCTAAAAGCATTGATTTTGAAAACAAACTAAAATCAATTTTAGGAAAAAATTTTATATATTCATATTTAGAAGAACTTACAAATTGTAGTGATAAAAACTTAAGGGAGTCGCTAAACAAGAAATTTCAAGACTCCAGAGAAGAAAGGATAAAATTGTTAGGTAAAGATCAATCACAAGATATAGAAAAAAGAATTTTTTTGCAAACTATTGATATTAATTGGAAATCTCACATTCAATATTTAGAACAACTTAGACAAGTTATTGGGCTAAGATCTTATGGTCAAAGAGATCCTTTAGTGGAATATAAAAAAGAAGCATTTCACTTATTTGAAAATTTATTAAATAGATTAAAACTAGATTTTACAACAATTTTAATGAATCTAACCTTGGTTCAATCACAAAATAAAAATGTGGATAATAATGAAAAAAAAGAGAATTATAAAAAAGCACTTGATAAAAAAATTAGTAGAAACGAACCTTGTCCTTGTGGGTCTGGTAAGAAATATAAACGATGTTGTGGAGCTTTATAAGAAGTAAAGAATTAGTCCTATAACAAAAATTGTAAGTCCAGAACCTAAAACAAATATTTTTTTGGATTTCAAAAAGTGATTAAAATTACTTTTATCTGAATTTAGCGAACTTAATTCATTTAAATTACTCATAAAACCTTTACTTCTACCTATTCTTAAAAATTTATTTTTTCTATCATCAAATATTTCCTCAGAGGACATTTGTTTAAAATTTTCTAAATTTTTATTTAGAGTATTTCTAACATTTTCAAGTATCAAATCTTTGTCTCTATGCGCACCACCAGATGGCTCTGGTATAATTTCATCTATTATCTCGAGCTCTAGTAAATCTTTAGCCGAAAGCTTCATTGCTTTAGCAGCATCAAGCATTTTTTTTGGATCTCGCCATAAAATTGTTGCACATCCCTCAGGAGAAATAACTGAATAAATCGCATTTTCTAACATTACAACTTTATTAGATGATGCAAGAGCGATTGCACCTCCCGAGCCACCTTCTCCAATAACAATAGCAATTGTTGGAACTTTTAATTTCATGCAACATTCGATTGATTTTGCGATTGCCTCTGCCTGACCTCTTTCTTCTGCACCAACACCAGGATAAGCACCCGGAGTATCAATAAATGATATGATTGGTATATTAAATTTATCAGCTAACTGCATTAACCGAATAGTCTTTCTGTAACCCTCTGGCCTCATCATGCCAAAATTTCTTTTTATTCTTGAATCTAAATCCTCTCCTTTTTCCTGTCCAATAACTAAAACTGATAAACCATTAAATTTTGCAAACCCACATAGCACTGAAAGATCCTCGCCATAAAAACGATCTCCTGATAAAGGAATGAAATCTTCAAACAAATTATCTATAAAAAATTTTGACTTCGGCCTATCCTCATGTCTAGCTACCATTGTAGTTTGCCAAGGGTCTAAATTTGCATATACCCTTTTTAATTTTTCATCTAACTCGTTTTGTATCTGAGAAATTTTTTGTGTATCTACCTCTGAAAGTCCACTTTGATTATAAGGATCTTTTAATTTTTCAAGTTCAATTTCTAGATCCTTAATTTCAGTCTCAAAATTTAAATAATTTTTCATAATTTGTTTATAACGAATAGTTTAAGTACAAAAAAGGCAATAAAAAGATGTAAAGAATATAACAATTCTTAATAATTGACTTAATTTTTTTAAAGGATAGAACTTTGATATCGGGAGAGACTAATAATAGCGCCGAAGGAGCAACCACCCCGGAAACTCTCAGGCAAAAGGACCGATTAAAGCATAACACTCTGGAAAGAGATTAATTTCCGCCGAAGGAGTAAAACTCTCAGGCAAAAATACAGATTGGGGTGATTAAAAGTGCTATGCAAGAAAAATATATTAAAATTAACAATTTAAAAGTATCTGAAGAATTATTAAAATTCATTAACGATGAATTACTAAAAGACACTGGTGTAACTACAGAAAAATTTTGGTCAGGACTAGAAAAAGCATTAAATGAGTTGGTGCCAAAAAATAAAGAATTAATCAATTTCAGAGAAGATTTACAAAAAAAAATTGATGATTGGCATATTAAAAATAAGGGCAAAGAAATCGATTTAAATGAATACAAAAAATTTTTATTTGAAATTGATTACTTAAAAAAAGAAGGACCTGATTTTAAAATAGAAACTGAAAATGTCGACGAAGAGATAAGGAATATTGCAGGTCCTCAATTGGTGGTGCCTGTAATGAACGCAAGATATGCACTCAATGCTGCAAATGCAAGATGGATGAGTTTGTATGATAGTTTGTATGGCACTGATGTTATTGAACAATCCGAAGATAGTGTGTCTGAAAGATACGATCCTTTAAGAGGAGAAATGGTTATAAAATATGGAAGAGATTTTTTAGATAAATATTTTTCATTAGCAGGTTTAAGCTGGAAACAGATTACAAGCTTTGCAGTTAAGCATGGAAAATTAAAAGTTTTAAAAGGAGCTGATATCTTTGATTTACAAGATGAAAATAAATTTGTAGGGCATAGAGGAGAAAGTGATAATCCTTCAGCAATAATTTTAAAGAATAATAATTTACACATCGAAGTATTAAAAGACTCAAGAGCATTTGCAGCTCAACAAGATCACGCTGGTATAAGTGATATAATATTAGAATCCGCAGTAACAACAATTTGTGACAACGAAGATAGTGTAGCCGCAGTCGACTCTGAAGATAAAATTATTTGTTATCGAAATTGGTTGGGGTTAATGAAAGGAAACCTTAAATCCAAATTTGAAAAAGAAGGTAAATTATTTGAAAGAAAACTTAACCCTAATAGAAGTTATATTTCAAAAGATGGCAAAGGTTTAAAGCTTCATGGTAGAAGCCTTTTACTTGTAAGAAATGTTGGCCATCTAATGACCAACTCCTCAATTTTATTAAATGATGACAGTGAGGTGCCTGAGGGTATAATGGATGCTTTCATAACCACAGCGGCTGCATTACATGACATTAAGAATAAGACAAATTCTAGGACTGGTTCCATATATATTGTTAAACCTAAAATGCACGGACCAGAAGAAACAGCATTTACAGATTTAATTTTCTCTAAAGTTGAGGAAGTGTTAGGTTTAAAGAGATATACTTGTAAAATTGGGATTATGGATGAAGAAAGAAGAACATCTGCAAATTTAAAAGAATGTATTAGAAGCCTAAAAAATAGGGTTTTCTTTATTAACACTGGTTTTCTAGATAGAACTGGTGATGAAATGCATACATCTATGGAAGCTGGCCCAATGATTAAAAAAGGGGATATGAAATCATCAAAGTGGATAAGTGCATACGAAAATAATAATGTAGACATTGGTTTAAAATGTGGGTTTTCTGGTCAAGCTCAAATAGGAAAAGGAATGTGGGCAATGCCTGATAAAATGAAAGATATGATGGATCAAAAGACTAGCCACTTAAAAGCAGGTGCAAATTGTGCATGGGTCCCTTCTCCGACTGCAGCTGCATTACATGCATTGCATTATCATGAAATAGATATTTTTGATGAACAAAAAAAAATATTAGATAGGGAAAAGGCTAAACTTGACGACCTATTAACAATTCCAACTGCAAATAGACCAAACTGGTCCGTAGAGGAAATAAATAAAGAAATATGTAATTCTGCTCAAACTTTGTTGGGGTACGTTGTTAGGTGGGTTGATCAAGGCGTAGGTTGTTCTAAAGTTCCTGATATTAATAATGTTGGTTTAATGGAAGATAGAGCGACTCTAAGAATTTCATCTCAACATATTGCCAATTGGATACATCACGGAATAACAACCAAAATACAGGTTACTGAGATAATGAAGGATATGGCTAAAATAGTAGATGATCAAAATAAAAATGATCCTAAGTATATTAGAATGAGTGAAAATTATGATAAATCAATAGCATTTAAAACAGCGTGTGATTTGGTATTTATGGGTAAAGAACAGCCCTCAGGTTATACAGAGCCTCTTCTGCATTTGAATAGAATAGCAAAAAAATCTAGCTTGAATTGATTTCAGATCTATTTTTGAAAGCAGAGAATAATGTTCCATCATCAAGAGTTTCTATTTCACCTCCTACAGGTAAACCTTGTGCTAATCTTGTGATTTTAGCCTTTGTTTTTTTTAAACTCTCTTGAATATAAAATGCTGTTGTTTGTCCCTCAACAGTAGCACTAGTTGCTAAAATTACTTCTTCTATATTATCTCTTTTTACTCTTTCAACCAGTGAGTTAATCAATAAATCCTCTTTTCTCTGTGTTGAAGACGAAATTGTTCCTCCTAAAATATGAAAATATCCTTGAAATATATTTGAATTTTCAATCGACCACTGATCTGCAATATCCTCAACTACACAAATCTTTTTGAAATTTCCCTTTGGATTTACACAATTAACACAATCTTGTAGATTAGATTTTAAAGATCCACATGAATTACATCTTGTTACATTTTTGTAAATTTGAACTAATATATTAGCCATAGGTTTTACAAGTTCATCTTTATTATTGATTAATTTCAGAACAATTCTCTTAGCAGATTTGGGTCCAAGACCAGGGAGTTTTGATATTATCTTTATTAGTTCGTCGATTTCATTTACATTTTGCATATTTAAAGTGGCCACTTAAAGCCAGGGATTCCAAATCCACCAGCTGTTTTAGAAATTTCTTCGTTGGTTTTTTCTCTTAATTTTGATTTTGCATTATTGTGTGCAGCAGTAATTAAATCTTCTAAAACAGATTTATTTTCTTTTAATGTTTCATCTGAGATTTCTATTTTTTGCATTGCGCCCTCTCCATCCAAAATAACTTTTACTGAACTAGCCCCTGATATGCCCTCTACTCTAATCTTTTTAATATTTTCCTGACTTTCTTTCATTTTTGCCTCAAGTTCTTTAGCCTTATCTAATATTTTAGTAAAATCTGTCATCTAATCATTTTCTTTTTTAGGGTTGACGTCGATTAAATCTGCATCAGGAAATTTTTCTATTAAATTTTTATATAATTTAGATTGTTTGGCGATATTGATATTTTCAATTTTTTGATTTTTTTGCTTATCTTTTATCGATAATTCGCCTTTTGTTTTACTTAGTGTGATAATCCATCTGTCTCCAGTCCATTCAAAAAGTTTTAAAGATAAATCTTTTATGAAATTTTTATCAAGATTATCATTAAAAGATATTTCAATACGATTGTTTTCAAAATGAACTAAATTTACATTTTTTTCTAGCTCATACTTAAGTTTAATCTCTTTTGTTTCATTACAAATTTTTAAAAGTTGGCTAAATGAATTTACATTTAGTTTTTCCCCTGTTTTAATTTCTTTGTTTTTTTCAATTTTTACTTCTTGCTCTTGTGAAATATTTTTAACCTGACTAATTGTTTCATTTTTTTTTTCATTCACTACAATTTGTTCATCATTTTGCTTTTTAAATTGATCAATTTTACCGTCACTCAATGGTGGGTACTCTTTAATTATTGAGGACTTTAAATACATTAATCTAATAAGAAACATTTCAATTGATATGTTTTGATTGTTAACAATTTCTAACTCCCCAAGAGTTTTTAAAGTAAACTGCCAAAACAATATTAATGTTTCATTGCTAACTTCGTTGGCAATCTTTTTTATTTTTAAAAACTCCTCATCATTCAAAGTAAAATTTGTACTCTCCATATTTAATGAATTAATATTTTTAAAATAATAAACCAGCTCTAAAAAGTCATTTATAAATACTTTTGGTTCAACCCCTTGCTCATAAATTTTTCTGTAAATTTCTATGGCTTTTTTTTCTTCTCCTTTTAATATTAATTCAAATAAATCAATCAATTGTGATTTATCAAAATATCCAAAAATTTTTTGAGCAGAATTTAAATCTATTTCTTTATCTTTATCCAAACTTAATAAGGCTCTATCGAGTAAAGATAATACATCTCTAACAGACCCCTCAGAAATTTTTACAATTAGTTTTAAGGCATCATCTGATATTTTCCCCTTCTCTTTGTCTTTAATTTTTTTTACAAATTCAAACAATTCACCTGATTTAACTCTTGATAAGTCAAATCTCTGACATCTGGAAACCACAGTGATTGGAATTTTTTTAATTTCTGTAGTAGCAAAAATAAATTTTAATCCACCTCCATTCTCATATTGTGGAGGTTCTTCTAAAGTTTTTAATAAAGCATTAAATGCCTGCTTACTAAGCATGTGCACTTCATCAATTATAAATATTTTATACTTTGATGTGCTTGGACCATATCTTGAAAATTCAATGAGGTCTCTTACATCATCGACACCTGTTTTACTTGCAGCATCCATCTCTAGGACATCAATATGACTGGAATTAGTAATTGCCTCACAGTTTTCACATAAATCTTCTTTACATATTTTATCTATACCATTTATACAATTTAGAGATTTAGCTACAATTCTAGCAATTGTTGTTTTACCAACACCACGAATACCAGTGAAAAGATATGCATTAGGTACTTTGTTTGCTTTAATTGAATTTATTATAGTTTCAGCAATAACTTCCTGTCCGATCAATTCAAAAAAATTTTGCGGTCTGTACTTAAGAGCTAATACTTTAGAATTTTTATTCATAATTAAATGAGGAGACTAGACCCGTTCCACTTTTAGTTCGGCTGCTGGATTTCTCCCCTGACCGGTTCCATGAAGCAAACGCCCTAGCCCCCAAAACTATTATAGCAGGTATAATTTCTAGTCTACAAGAAAAGATTATTTTTTAATTTCCTCTTATTTTGTCTGCCTCAAAAACACCTAAGACGTGAAAATCTTGGCAATGTAATCCTAATTCCTCTAAGGATTTTTGAACTTTGATATCCTCAATATGACCATCAAGATCACATAAAAAAAAGAAAGAATCGAATGTATTTTTTTCTGGGTAACTTTGTAGTTTTGTTAAATTCACTCCGTTAATAGCGAAACCACCTAAAGATTGGTATAAGGCTGCGGGTTTACTTTTAAGTTTGAATAAAAAAGATGTAATATATTTTTTGTTTTCAAATTCTGGTTGAGATATATTTTTTCCCATTATTAAGAATCTTGTTAGATTACCTTTTTCATTTTCAATGTTCTTTTGAATTATTTCTAAATTATATGTTCTGGCACTCAAGGATGAAGCTATTGCACCTTTAGTCTTATCTTTTGTTTTTGAAACCATTTCTGCAGATCCGGCTGTATCTGCTCTAACATGCTCAATCAAATGGTGAAATTTAATAAATTTAGAACATTGAGAAAGTGCTTGTCCGTGAGAGTAAACATCTTTTATTTCAGAAATTTTTGTACCAGGTAAACCTAATAGATTATGTTCAATTTTCTGAAAATATTCAGAATAAATATTCAGCCTATATTTAAAAATTAGATATTCAATACCTATATTTCCTGTAATTCTATTGGACTCTGGAATGATAATTTTTGAGTTGTCATCTTTCGAAGCTTTTAAAAAACATTCATCAAAAGTTTTACATGGAATGATATCAGCATCTTTAAAAATAGATAATGCAGCTAAATGTGAATATGCTCCAAATGTACCTTGAAAATAAATTTTACTCATTAAGATTTATGTTCCATTATTTTTTTGACTGCTTCTAAATCTTCTTCAGTATCTACACCTATAGGGGCAAACTTTGCAAAAGCAACATTAATTTTTATTTTATTATCTAACGCTCTTAGTTGCTCAAGTTTATATTTGATCTCATTAGTAGATTGATTATAAGAGATGAATTTTTCAAGGGTATCTTTTGTATAACAATATATACCTATGTGATGATAGATGTTCTCTTTTTCTTGATATGTGTTTCTCATAAAATTTTCTGCCTCTGGAAAATTTGTTTTATTTAAAGTTTCTTTTGTCAAAACTTTTACAACATTTGGATTTTCTAGAAGAGCTTTGTCCTGAATTTTGGAGGCTAAAGTTCCTAACTGAGAAGAACTTTTAATCATCTGTTTATTTAAATTTTTTATATCATCTACATCAATCAAAGGTTCATCACCTTGAAGATTCATAACTAGGTCAATATTTGAGGTATTAATTTTTTGAAATACCTCATTAATCCTATCAGTACCTGTTTTGTGCTCATTTTTTGTCAAAATTGCCTGCCCGCCATTTTTTTTGACATCTTCGACTATCTCTTGATCTTCTGCTGCAACAATTACTTCTCCAATATTTGCCTCTTCTGCTTTTTTAAAAACGTGTGAAATGATTGATAATTTATTAATTTTCATTAAGGGCTTACCCGGTAATCTCTGGGCGGATAATCTAGAGGGAATTATTACCAAAGTTTTCATTATTTTTTTCTCAATGCAAACAATATAAACAGAGGCAAAATTGTACATCAAAATATATAAGCAATTTTAAATTTATAGTGTTATATGTTCAAAATAATTAAATTTTATGGATTCATTTGAATTAAACAAGATAATAGCTGCAGTTCTAATGGTAGCGCTAATCATTATTGGTATAGGAAAACTCTCTGATGCAATTTTTTATGTGGAAAAACCTAAAACACCTGGATATGTCGTTGAGGTAGAACAGTCTACAACTGATGGCACAGAAACTAAATCAGACGCGGTGGTAGAAAAAGTTGATATTGCAGCTTTGTTAGCAATTGGAGACTTGGCTCATGGAGAAAAAGTTTTTAAAAAATGCGCAGCATGTCACTCAATTGTCAAGGGAGGGAAAAATAATATTGGACCAGCACTTTATAATGTGGTGAACAGACAAGTTGGTTTGGTTGATAATTATAAATATTCAAAAGCTCTTGCTGCATATGGTAAGAATTGGACCTTTGAGGAATTAAATGGTTACCTAATTAAACCAGCCAAATGGATTAAAGGAACTAAAATGGCTTTTGCGGGGTTAAGAAAAGAAAAAGACAGAGCGTCGGTAATTTTATATCTTAATAAAAACTCAGATAACCCATTGCCGCTACCTTAATTTTCCAAGACTATAGAGAAGTATAGATTTTTGAACGTGGACTCTGTTAAGAGCCTGCTGCCAAACTTTTGATTTATTACTCGAAAAAATTTTTTCATCTACTTCATCACCTCTTGGTAAACAATGGAGAAAAATGCAATCTTTTTTTGCAAAATTCATAAGTTTATTATCAACTTTAAAAGATTTAAAGTATCTTAATTTTTTTATCTTATTAACTTTATCATTCATTGAGATTACTTTGTCAGAAAAAATTACGTCAGTATTCCCTAATGCTTTTTTTGGATTATTGTAAATTGAAATTTTATTTTTATTTTTTCTAAGATAACTCAGCATATCTTTTTTGGGATGATAATTTCTTGGACATCCAATGTTTAACTTAAAGTTAAATTTAATTGAGGCAGCAATTAATGAATTTAAAACATTGTTTGAGTCCCCTATCCATGTGATATTTAATTTAGAGATTGGTTTTTTTTTAATTTCCTCAACTGTAAAAACATCTGATAAGATTTGAGTTGGATGTGAAGATGGACTAAGTCCATTAATAATTGGAATTGATAAATGTTTTTTGAATTCTTCAAGCTTTTTATCTTTATCCGTTCTGAGCATAAAAATATCACCAAAATTAGATAATATTTTAGCTGTATCTTCAATACTTTCTCCACCCTTAGACAGATGTAGTTCATCTGGTCTGAGTGTCAAAGCACCTCCACCAAGTTGTCTGCATGCAATATAAAAGCTTAATCGAGTTCTTAAACTAGATTTTTCAAACATCTGTATTAATAATCTACCTTTTAAAGGTGCATCTTTATCGACATCAAGATTATTAAGATTCTTTCTCGCTTTCTTTCTTTTTTTTGCATCAATTAATATTTTTCTAAGATCTTTTATTGGAATATCTTTCAAATTAATAAAATGTTTCATTCACTTAATATTCTGAGCAAACTTTATTCAATATTTTTAAGGCTTGATCTATTTCTCTTTTTTTAACATTAAGGGGAGGTAATATTCTAACAACGTTTTCTGCTGCCCTAATTGTTAAAAGTTTATTATTTGTTAGTTTGTTTATGAAATTACCTAAATCTACATTTACCTTTATACCTATCAGTAGTCCAATACCTCTTATTTCTTTAATCACCTTTGGGTAAATCTTTTTTAAATCATTGAGTTTTTTAAAAAAATAATTTGAATTTTTTCTCACATTTTTCAAAAAACCCTTTTTAAAAACTTCATCCATAACAACATTTCCAATCGCCATTGCTAAAGGATTTCCACCATATGTACTGCCGTGAGTTCCTGGTACCATACATTTTGATACTTTTTTTGTCATTAAAACAGCTCCAACAGGGAAGCCTCCTCCTATACCTTTAGCAATAGGTACTATGTCTGGTTTTACATTTGCATATTCATAAGCAAAAAATTTTCCAGATCTACCTATCCCACATTGAACTTCATCAAGAATTAAAAGAATATCTCTTTTTTTGCAAATTTTCTTTACCTCTTTCAAAAATTTTTTTGTGTGGACTTTAATACCAGACTCACCCATTGCAGTTTCAAAAAAAATTGCAGCAGTTTTTTTAGTTATCCTCTTTTTTAGAGACTTTATGTCAGAATATTTAAAATGATCAAATCCACTAACTTTTGGTCCAAAACCCTCCGTCATTTTTTTGGATCCACTGGCAAAAATATTTGCTAATGTTCTTCCATGAAATGAATTTTTTATGCACAAAATTCTATTTTTGTTAGGCTTCCCTAAAGAATAAAAATATCTTCTTGCAACCTTTATTGCAGCTTCGTTAGCCTCTGCTCCTGAGTTAACAAAAATAACTTTGTCAGCAAAAGTTCTTTTGGCTAGTTTTTTTGCTAAAATTTCTCCTTCAGGAATCTGAAATGAATTGGAAACGTGCCAAACTTTTTTAGCTTGTGAATACAATGCTTTAATTAATTTTGGATTTGAATGACCCAAGGTATTTACAGCAATACCACTTAAAAAATCTAAATATTTTTTTCCATCAGAGGAAAATAAATATGATCCCTTTCCTTTTAAAAATGATATTTTTCTTCTTTTATAGTTATCTGCTAAATGACTCATAATTAAATTATAAATTTAATGTCTTAATAATTCTCTTATTATTAAAGTAAATAGATTCAAGTAGCGATTGTAAGATTTGTAGTATCCTTTTTTAAAATTGTTAATAAGTCCAAATATTTGCTTGTGAAACACTTTTTCTTAGCAGTATATTGTATTTTTACTAATTAAATATACTATATATTGTAATTATGAGTTGGACAGATGAAAAAGTAGCTAAACTCAAGGAATTATGGGGTAAAGGCAATACTGCTAGTCAAATTGCCGAAATAATAGGTGGTATTAGTCGGAATGCGGTTATTGGTAAAGCTCACAGACTAAACCTGTCTGCAAAAATAAAAACTAGGTCTGCAACTTCTAATGAAAACTTTGAAAACGCAATTGATGTTAAAAATATAAAATCAAAAAGAGGAAGGCGGAGTAAATTTAAATCTCTAATAATTGAAAAAGATTTTGAACCAGAAAATCCTAAAACACTTGAAGAATTGGACGAAAGCTCTTGTAAATGGCCAATCGGTCATCCCAACGAAAAAGAATTTTATTTTTGTGGAAGAACATCATTAAAAGATTTTTCTTATTGTAAGCTTCATTTACTCTACGCATATCAACCTAAAGGTAAAAAAGATGACGTCACCGATAAAGACAAGGATGAAGTGCCAGAGTTTATAGAAAAAAAAATTAAATCAGCTTAAAACGATCTTCCTAAGAAACATTTTTTTTTGAATATTCACCACCTTGTTTCCACATATAGCAATATTTTTCTACCTCTTTTTCAAATAAACATTTTGCTGGAAAGCCAATATCTGCGTTAGTTTTATACTTACCTGAGGAGATATTATCATACTTTAAAAGCCTAAGTTGATCCTCGGTAAGTAAAGGTTTTGGAAATAATTGAAAAAATTTTGCAGTTAACTTGCCAAAAAAAAGAGGGATGGGCAACAATATTCTTCTTTTCTCGATCAGATGGAGAAGTTTTTCAATTATTTCTTTAAAAGATAATGTTTCAGGTCCTACGCATTCGATTATCTGAGAATAAATATTTTTTGAGATTATATTAAAAATAATGTCAACTAAATCTGAGGAATGAATTGGCATAAAATTTGTTTGTCCATTATAATAAAGTGGAAATACCGGGAGCCTATTTAATAATGTCATAAAATTAGTTGTAAAATTATCATCTACTGAATAAACTACTGATGGCCTTAAGATTGTTGATAAAGAAAAGTTTCTGAGTATTTCTTTTTCACCATCGAGTTTACTCTTAGCATAATGAGAATCTGTCGCATCATTTATCCCCAAAGCAGACAAATGTATAAAATGTTTAAAATTATTTTTCTTACAAAGCTTCGCTAATACTGATGGGAACAAAGTATGAATATTTTTAAATGAACTTCTTTTTTTTTCATACAAAATACCAACTAAATTGATACATATATCTGCTCTTTCAAATAAACTTTTTATTTTTACTTCATCAAAAATATTTGCTTCAACAACATCAATATATCCAGCATTTCCCTGCGTTTTAATAATATGCCCTCTTTGGTGAATATTTCTTGTTACCACAATAACCCTATAGTCATTTTGTGTTAACTTTCTTATAAGATGACGACCAATTTGACCGCTACCACCAAAAATTAGACAATTTTTTCCTTTCATATATAAGACCTTTAAAATGAATACTGATATCAAACTTCACAAAAACGATTTACCAGATGATTTGGATTTAGGCAATGTAATTGCTGTTGATGGGGAGTTTATGGGTCTTAATGTCAGGCGTGATCCTTTGTGCTTAATTCAGATTTCATCGGGTAAATCTGATGCACATATTGTTCAACTTGACAGATCAAATTATCAAGCACCTAACTTGATAAAAATATTAAGTGACAAAAATATTACTAAAATTTTCCATTATGGAAGAGCAGATATGGCCCACATTAAATATTATTTAAAAACAGAAACAAATAATATTCTTGATACAAAAATTGCAAGTCGTTTAGCAAGAAGTTATGCAGATAATCACTCACTTAAAACTTTGATTAAAGAATTTATAAATATAGATATCAGTAAGCAATTTCAAAATTCAGATTTTGGGGGTGAATTAACACCTGCTCAATTGAAATATTGTGCTAATGATGTAATTTATCTTCATAAAATTCATACTGAACTTAATAAAATTTTAGAACGAGAAAAAAGAATTGATTTATATCAAGAGTGTCTTAAATTTTTAAAAACAAGAGTTGAACTTGATTTGGCTTTATTTAAGGATGATATATGGTCCCACTAAATGAAAAATAAAAAATTTATTAAAGTTGCTAAAGAAGTCATTGATCTTGAAATTAAGGCACTTATCAGATTAAAAAATAGTTTAAATACATCATTCAACATTGCAGTTCAACATATACTAAAGTGTCAATCAAAAGTAATTTTGTGTGGGGTTGGAAAAAGTGGATTAATAGCTAATAAAATTGCATCAACATTATCATCTGTTGGCACTCCAGCTTTTTATCTTTCAGCTAGTGACTCGTCCCATGGAGATTTGGGAAGTATTTCAAAAAAGGATGTTTTGATTTTAATAAGCAATTCTGGAGAAACAAACGAATTAAAAAATATCATTCAATTTGCAAATAGGAATAAAATTTTACTTATAGGTATTGTTTCACAAAAAAATTCAGTTCTTTATAAATCAGCTGATATAAAACTATTTATTCCTAAAGCAATTGAGGCAGGAAATATTATACCAACTTCTAGCACGACTTCTCAACTAGCTTTGGGGGATGCGTTAGCAATTGCAACTATGAAGCAAAAAAAATTTAATAAGATAGATTTTAAAAAAATTCATCCCTCTGGGAGTTTGGCTGCACAATTAAAAACAGTTGAGGATATTATGCTTAAAGATAATTCAATTCCTTTTGTAAATGAAAATTTAAAAATGAAAAATGCTCTCAAAATTTTAAATGCTAAAAAATTAGGCTTTTTGTTAGTTAGAAATAGAAAGAAACTTACCAAGGGTATTATTACCGATGGTGAGCTCAGAAGATTTAGTCAAAAAAATCAAAATTTTCATAATATTCCAGTTAAAAAAATTATGACAAAAAATCCAATTGGAATTGACAAGAATGAGTTAGCTGCAAAAGCTTTATCACTAATGAATAATAAAAAAATTACTTCATTATGTGTATATGAAAAAAAAAATAGGTCTAAAACTATTGGCGTACTCCATATTCATAATATATTGCAATCAAATATTACCTGATGAGAAAAAAAATTATTTTAGGTATTTCTTTTTCAAT
>CACPDT010000015.1 GCA_902632665.1 uncultured Pelagibacteraceae bacterium
GTAGATCAATAGTTGGCAATACAGGGGTTTTAATATCAAAAGTAATTTACATAAAAGAGAGTTATAAAAAAAATTTTGTTATTATAGATGCTGCTATGAATGATTTAATGAGACCTGCACTTTATGGTGCAGTTCATCGCATCTTACCTCTTTTAAAAAGAGATAAAAAGTCAAAAAAAATTTATGAGTTTGTTGGTCCAATTTGTGAAAGTACAGATAAGTTTACAAGTATAAAAAATTTTCAAGAACTTAGAGAGAAAGATTTTATCGCAATTTGTGATGTAGGTGCTTATGGTATATCACTCAGTTCTAATTATAACCTAAGACCAAAACCTATAGAAATATTAATTAACGGGTCTAAAATTAAAGTAGTAAAAAAAAGACAAAAGCATCATGAGATAATTTAGCTTTTGATAATTAATGATAAGAAACTTTCTATTTTCAATTTTCTTTTTTTCAGGAATAACACTAATTTCAATTATTTTTCTTCCTGCATTAATGTTACCACAAAAATTTACACTTTTTGGTGGGAAATTAATGGGTTATTGGGCTGCTATTTGTTTAAAAATTTTCTTATCCACAAAAATTATTGTTAAAGGGAAAGAGAATCTAATTAAAAATGAAAAATTTTTTATCGCATCATCTCATCAATCTATGTTTGAAACTTTTTTTTTACAAACAATTTTTAATTCACCAGTATTCATCTTAAAAAGAGAATTGCTTATTATACCTATTTTCGGCTGGTACTTAAAAAAAATAGGATCAATTTCTATAAAAAGAAATAAAGTATCTAAAGAAAACATAAACTTTTTTGAAGATATTTCTAAAATAATTTCAAACACAGATCGTCCAATAATAATTTTTCCTCAAGGAACACGAGTATTACCCCACGAACAACCTCCATTTAAAAAAGGTGCATCAAGGATTTATGAAGAATTGAAAATAAAATGCCAACCAGTTGCCATCAACTCTGGTTACGTTTGGCCAAAAAAAGGAAAAAAGGATATTAATAAAACAATTACAATTTCAATTTTAGAACCTATTAAACCTGATCATTCCAAAGAAGAATTTTTAGGTATTTTAGAAAAAACTATATATTCTGAACTTAAAATGCTAAATTAACCTTTCATAGGCATAACTACAAAAATACTATCGAAATCACCAGGATCTTTGATTAGCGCAGGTGAACCTGAATCATTTAAAAACATCTCAATATCATTTCCATCTAATTGTGAAGCAACATCTATTAAATATTTAGAATTAAAACTAATTTCTAAATCATGATCAAATTTCACCGCAAGGGATTCTTTTCCATCACCGCTGTTAGTATTATTTACAGATAAATCTAGTTTATCTTTACTTAAAATAAATTTAACACCATCTTTTTTATCAAGCGATACCGAGGCTACTCTATCCACTGAACTTTGAAAAATTTTAAGATCAATTTCTAGTTTTTTTTTATTATTTTTTGGAATTACTTGAATATAATTGGGAAATTTTCCATCTATTAACTTAGAAATTAAAATACTATTATTTAACTCAAATTTTATCTTAGATTTCATGTTTGAAATTTTTACGTCACCATCATAATTTTCTAGTAATGAACTTAATTGAAAAATAGTCTTTTTAGGTAATATAATTGGTTCAAAAATTTTTTTTTCATTTAATCTAAGTTTAGAAATAGACATACGATGACTATCAGTTGATACTGCAGTTAAGTAATTTTTATCCTCAACCTCCGTTTGATGAAAATAAATTCCACTCAAATAATGTCTAGTCTCATCATTCGACACAGAAAACTTGCATTTATTGAGCAGCTTTAAAAGGTCTTTTGACTTAAGGGTAAATTCATTTTCATTAAAATTTTCATCTGTTAAAGGAAATTCTGTAGCAGGCATACAATTTAAATTAAAAATAGATTTTTCTGATTCTAGATGAAGTTTGCTATTGTCTGTTAAAGTTAAATTTATTTTTTTTCCAGATGAGAGTTTTCTAACAATATCATACATAGTAGACGACGTTGTAGTTGTTTTTCCTTCTTCTATGACTTCAACGTTATTTATTTGATTAATAAATATTAAGTCTAAATCCGTTGCAGTAATAGTGAGTTTTGAGTTTTGTGCATCGAGTAATATGTTTGACAATATTGGAAGAGTACTTCGTTTTTCTATAACTCCTTGACAATAATTTAATGCTTGCTGTAGGTCTTGTTGGTTTACATTAAATTTCATTTTCTTTATTGTTATATAATATTTGATTTTTTAATTTATCTATATTTGCAATCATATCTGGGTCTTTTTCTTTTAATTTTTCAATAGTTTTAACCGAGTGAATTATAGTTGTGTGATCTCTATTTGAAAACTCTCTACCAATTTCAGGAAGAGATTTTGAAGTCAAAATTTTTGTTAGATAAATTGCTGTTTGCCTTGGTCTCACTAGATATCTGGATCTTCTTGATGAAAGCATTTCATTTTTACTGATCTTAAAAAATTTACACACAATAGTTTGAATTAGATCAATAGTTACTTTATTTTCATTTAAATTAAGTAAATCTTTTAATATGACCTTTGTCTCAGCAAAGTTTGGAATTTTGTTATAAATTCTTGAAAAAGATATAATTCTATTTATTGCACCCACTAACTCTCTTACACTTGTAGTAATTTTGACACTTATAAAATCTTTAATTTCCTCTGGTATATTAAAATTTTCAGGATACAAATTATTCAAATCACTTATTTTTTTTTCAATGATTTTTTTTCTAAGTGCTAAATCAGTTTTTTGAATATCAACAACTAAACCTCCTGCAAATCTTGACTTTATTCTCTCCTGAATTCTTGACAACTTATTAGGAGATCTATCAGCAGAAATTATAATTTGAGAACCTTTATCTAATAATGCATTAAAAGTATGAAAAAATTCTTCTTGCATTGCCTCTTTACCATTCATGAATTGTATATCATCAATTAACAAAATATCTGTATTACGAAAATACTCTTTAAATTTTACCATATCATTAGATTTTATTGATTTTACAAATTGATACATAAAACGTTCTGCCGATATAAACATGACCTTATTATCTTTTTTTAAGTGATAGCCAATTGCATTTAAAAGATGTGTCTTGCCCATTCCAACACCGCCATAAACATAAAGAGGGTTGTAATGTGAAATATTCTCTGAAACTTTCACAGAAGCTTCGTATGCTAATTTGTTGCTAGAACCAGTGATAAAGTTATCAAAATTTTTGTTAGGATCTATGCGATTATATTGTAAATAAGAGTCTTTTATGAAAGAAACATTTTCTTTATTTTCTATGATATTAGTATTATTACCCTGAATTAAAGTGGGTTTTTTTTCTATGATTTTGAATTCAATTCGAATAATTTCTTTTTTATAATTTTTTATAATTTTTAAGATTTGATCTAAATATCTAGATGTAATCCAATCACGAATAAATCTAGTAGGAACAGATAATAAGATATAATTATTGATTTCATCAACAAAAGTTATTTTTTTAAGCCAACTCTCATAAATATCTAGTCCTAATTTATTTTTCATTTCAGCTTGAACTGAATTCCAATCAAGAATATCTGATTTAGAGTCTTTTAAATTATTATTATTTATAGAATTGCTCATAAATATGGAGAGTGTTCAGTTAGAACCATAATAAAATTATTGCAACAAATAATTTTCAAAATTAAAAAAAAAATTAAATCTATGATTGTGTAAATTTTTTTTTTTTAAAAAAAAGTATTTGACAAAAAAGAATTAAAAAAAAACATGAATAAAATTTATAATTGAATAAAATAAGTTTGTTTATTTACTAAATCTAAATATTGTATAAAGAGTTTTTAAGATCACAGATTTTGTAGATTTTAAAGTTGTATTAGAATTAACAACCTGAAGTGTTATTCAACTAAATCGATGTTATTTTTTTGGTAAATCTTGAGACGTTTCTAGAAGCGTTTTGTTTCTTCACGATTCCTGTTTTGGCTATTTTCATCAACTCAGAATTCAACTTAGGTAAGAATTTTAAAGCCTCAGACTTCTTTTTAGCTTCAATCAAAGAATTCATTTTCTTTAAAGCATTTTTATATTTACTTTTTCTAGCTTTATTGACAGATGTTTGCTTTGTAATTCTTCTAATTCTTTTGATTGCTGATTTTGTGTTAGCCATATTCGCAGGGGTATAACTTGAGAATGAATTTTGGTCAATTAAATAATTATTATATTTGGCAGATATTACAAAAAAAAGAGGATCTATTAGAAATCATTTTTTTTTTAATAATTCCGTTGCAACTGGGCCTCTTACAATTTAGTCCTTTTCTCTCATAAACATTAAAATTCTTTTGAAAATTTCCTGATTTACCCGCTGTATTTTTAAAATCTCTAATACTTGACCCCCCCTTTTTGATAGCATTAATTAAAACCCTTCTAGAATTTAATATTATTTTTTTACAATCTTCTTTATTTAATAAAAATACTTTTTTATCAGGTTTAATTTTACATAAAAATAAAATTTCACTTGCATAAATATTTCCTATTCCTGACACAAAATTTTGATCTAATAGGAAGTTTTTTATATTTTTTGTTTTCCCTCTTAAAAAAGAATAAATATAATTTAAGTTAAATTCTGATTGAAATGGTTCTGGTCCAAGTTTAGAGAATCTTTTATTTAAAGAATATTCATTAGCCACTATTTCAAAAAAACCAAATCTTCTTGGATCGTTATATACAATTTTGAGATCATCAAAAACTATTTCTACGTGGCTATGTTTTTTGGGTAATGAAGGTGAGCTATAAAAACTAGTATTAGTTACCAAACTTTTTTTTCGATTATAAATTAGATGAATAGTTCCTGACATACCAAGATGTAAAATGCAATAACTTTGATTTGACAGACAAATAATCAGATATTTTGAAAATCTTTTTACTTTAACTATTTTTTTGCCTTCAAGAAATCTTGAAAAATTAAGTGGTATTTTAGTTCTTAAATTTCTATTTCTAACTAATACTTTTTTAACCTTTTTTTGTTTAATCTTGTTGTCTAAAGATTGACGTACAATTTCTACTTCTGGTAATTCTGGCATTTAATACTATATTGATTATATATTTTTGAATTATGCAACAATATCTACAAAATAAAAAAGGATTAGTCCAAAATGTATTTAATCAAGTATACAATCGTTATGATCTAATGAATGATTTCATGTCATTAGGGATACATCGATTGTGGAAAAAAAGTCTATTAAATATGATGAATCCATCCAGTAATCAAAATTTAATCGATGTTGCTTGTGGCACTGGAGACATAGCTAAACTATTTGTTAAACATGTAAATGAATTATCTCACATTACATGTGTCGATCCAAATAAAGGGATGATAAGTAAAGGAAAAGAAAAGTTATCTAATTTTAAAAATATAAATTGGATTATATCTCCAGCTGAAAAAATTCCTATTTCTGATAATTTATTTGACTTTTATACGATAAGTTTTGGTTTAAGAAATACTGCCAAAATAGATAAGGCTCTTTCCGAGGCCTATAGAGTTTTAAAACCTGGAGGTCGTTTTTTATGCTTAGAGTTTTCCAAAATTCAGAATACAAATTTAGAAACCCTTTACAAAAATTACTCTAAACTTATACCTTCTATTGGTAAATTTGTGGTTGGTGAAGAACAGCCCTATGAATATTTAGTTAAAAGTATTGAAAATTTTCTAAACCAGGAGGAATTAATTGATGCAATGGTTAAAAACAATTTTAAAAAATGCACTTATAGAAATTTATCAGGTGGAATAGTCTCTATTCATAGTGGTTGGAAATTTTGATGATAAAAAAATTAATTATTCTCTTTAAACTTGGAAGGAAAGTAGCCAGTTCTGACATTTTAAATATTGTATCAAAATTTAAAGAACCACCACTAGCTATAAAGATTTTATTTAAGGTGTTATCATTTTCCTTTTCACCAAAAAAACAAGTGGATGCAAACAAAGACGAGGGAGAGAGACTATCTGACTCTTTAGAGTCAATGGGAACAACGTTTATTAAACTTGGTCAATTTTTAGCCACCAGACCTGATATAATTGGTGAGGAACTTTCCAAAAAACTTGAGAACCTTCAAGATAGATTGCCACCCTTTTCTTTAATACAAGCAAAAGAAATAATTAAAAATGATCTAGGTAATGAAAGTTATGACTCTATAATCAATTTAAGTGAACCAGTTGCTGCAGCTTCAATTGCTCAAGTCCACAAAGCTCAAATTAATGACAATGGAGTTCTTAAGGACGTCGCAATTAAAATTCTTAGACCAAACATAAAAAAAATATTTAATGAAGAAATTGATGCAATTATGCTTTTTGCTTTCTTAATTGAGTCGTTCATTAAAAAGACAAAAAGACTAAAGCTAGTAGAAGTAGTATTTTTATTAAAAGAAATCACAAATCTAGAGATGGATTTAAGATTTGAAGCTGCTGCTGCAAATGAATATGGTGAAAACACAAAGAATGATGTTGGGTTTAGAGTTCCTCAAATTTATTGGAATTATACTAGCGAAAATGTAATGACCTTAGATTGGGTGGATGGAATATCTATTAGAGAAACTGAAGAGCTCAAAAATAAAGAATTCAATACTGAAAAAATTGCAGAAGATATTATTCAAAATTTTTTAAGACATGCTGTAAGAGATGGCTTTTTTCATGCAGATATGCACCAAGGTAATATTTTCATAGATAATGATGGTCAAATTGTTCCGATTGATTTTGGAATCATGGGTAGATTAGATAAAATGAGTAAAAGATTTTTAGCTGAAATTTTATTTGGTTTTATTCAAAGGGATTATCGTAAAGTTGCAGAAGTACATTTAATTGCAGGTCTTGTACCAAAAGAGGTTCCAATAGATGATTTGGCTCAAGCCCTAAGGTCCATTGGCGAACCAATTTTTGGTCAAGCAGTTAAAGATATTTCTGGAGGAAAATTATTGAAGCAGCTATTTGATGTTACAGAAAAATTTAATATGCAAACTCAACCTCAGCTTCTAATGCTACAAAAAACAATGGTTGTTGTAGAAGGTGTTGCTAGAAAATTAAACCCAAACACAAATATTTGGACTACTTCAAAACCTGTTCTTGAAAGTTGGCTGAAAGAAACAAAAGATCCGATGACAAAATTAAATGAGACACTTCAAAATACATCTGAAGTAATAAAAAGATTACCAGAATTTCCAGAAATTATGGATAAAGCTAATCAAGCTCTTACTTATCTTGCTAGTGGACAAATCCCGCAAAACTCAAATTCCTATACAGCCTTAAATACTCAAAAATCAGAAATGACTGCTTTTAGAAACCAATCTATTATTGGTTTATTAATCCTTGTAATTTTTGGCCTTTTAATATTTTAATTCTGTCGATGAAAGATTTATCAAACAAAAAAATTCTTTTTATAATATGTGGTGGGATTTCTGCTTACAAAAGTCTTGAAACGATAAGAATGTTTAGAAAGAGTAATGCCGAAATAAAAACAATACTAACTAAAAGTGCAAAGGAGTTTGTAACCCCTTTATCTGTAGCCTCTTTATCTCAAAGTAAAGTTTATGATGATTTATTTAGCCTAGAAAATGAGACAGAAATGGATCATATTTCTTTATCAAGATGGGCCGATGTTATCATAGTCGCTCCAGCAACTGCCAACACTATTTCAAAATTAAGTCAGGGTAACTCAGACGACTTAGCGTCAACAGTTATATTAGCCTCAAATAAGCAAGTTTTTTTAGCTCCAGCAATGAATGTAAGAATGTGGGAACATCAGTCTACACAAAATAATCTAAAAACATTGAAAGATTTTGGCTACAAAATCATTGGCCCTGAAATTGGTGATATGGCTTGTGGTGAATATGGTGAGGGTAAAATGTCTGAACCTTTAGTTATCTATAAAGAAATTCAAAATTTTATATTTAGTAAAATCAAAAATAATAACCTCAAAGCTCTAGTTACTGCAGGTCCTACTAATGAATATATAGATCCTGTAAGATTTATTACTAATAAATCTAGCGGCAAACAAGGTTACGAGATAGCAAAATCTCTTTCTAAAAGAGGTTTTGACACAACTTTAATATCAGGACCTACAAAACTGAAAATAGATGAAAATATTAAATTAGTCAAAGTAGAGACTGCTGAAGAAATGTTTAAGGCCACTCAAAAAAGTCTTCCAACTGATATAGCTGTATTTGCTGCTGCTGTTGCTGACTTTAAAACTAGTCATGAACACAAAGAAAAGATTAAAAAAGTTGAAAATTTAACATTAAATTTAGTGAGGAATATCGATATTTTGAACTATGTTTCTAATCATAACTCCATGAGACCAAAGATGGTTATAGGTTTTGCTGCTGAAACAAAAAGTTTAGAGAAAAATGCCATTCAAAAATTAAAAGACAAAAATTGTGACTGGATTATAGCTAACGATGTCTCAAATAATGAAAGTGGTTTTGATAATGAAAATAATGAAGTAACAATTTTCTATAAAAGTGAAAAGATGAAAAAAGAAAAACTTTCATTAAAAAAAAAGTCAGAGATATCAGAGGAAATTGTAGATAGAATAGTTGCTCAAATAAATTAATGGTTAAAGTTCTAATCAAAAAACTTGACCCAAATGTAAAATTACCCGAATATAAAACCAGTGGTGCATCAGGTGTTGACTTAATTGCATTTATAAAAGAACCCATTAACATAGAACCCAAAACATCTGTTTTAGTTCCCACAGGATTATCTGTTGCTTTCCCTGAAGATTATGAGATTCAAATAAGACCAAGATCAGGTTTAGCAGCCAAAAATAATATTAGTGTGCTAAACACTCCAGGAACAATTGATAGTGATTATAGGGGAGAAATAAAGGTTATCATTTATAATCATGGTAATGAAAATTTTTTAATTAATAATGGTGATAGGATTGCTCAAATGGTATTAGCGCCTGTAGTTAAGATGCAATTAGAAGAAAAAAATGACTTACCTGAGTCTATCAGAGGTAAAGGTGGATTTGGTTCAACGGGTAAATGAATAATAATTTAAATAAAAATCAATTAGAGAGATTTTCAAGACAAATAGTTTTAAAAAATATTGGAAGTTTAGGACAAAAAAAAATTATTGGAGCAAAAGTTTTAATTATTGGAATGGGAGGTTTGGGTTGTCCGGCGGCTGAGTTTTTAGCAAGAGCAGGTGTGGGTATTTTGGGCATTGTTGACCCAGATATTGTTAATTTATCAAATATTCATAGACAAAGCCTTTACAGCATAGAGGACTTAAAAAAATCCAAAGTTAAATCTGCTCAAATAAAATTAAAAAAGATAAACTCAAAAATAAAAATAAATTCTCATAAAATAAGATTTAATAATAACAATTATCGAAAAATTATAAAAAATTATGACTACATAATTGATGGATCAGATAATTTTGAAACAAAATTTTTAATAAATGATGTTTCAAGAAAATATCAAAAATTTCTTGTAACTGGAGCAATAAGTAAATTTGATGGTCATGTTTTTAGTTTTGATTTTAAAAATAAAAAAACACCATGTATAAGATCTTTTTTTCAAGAAAATGAGATTTCAGATGATATATTGAATTGTGAATATGAGGGGATTTTGGGCACAGTAGCTGGTATAATAGGAATTATGCAGGCCAATGAAATTTTAAAAAAAATTTTATCCATTGGAAAAAATTTGAATGGTCAGGTTTTGGTTTTAGATTTATTAAATTTAAATTTCAGAAAAATTAAATTTAAAAAGTTAAAAAATGTTAAAAATAAAAAAATTTAAAATTTTTCTTATTACATTATTTTTATTATCTTTTTCCTCATTTAGTTTTGCTCAGGAAACTTTCTTGTCTTTAAAGAAAAGTAAAGTAAATGTAAGGTATGGACCAAGTTTTGAGTCTCCTATAAAATTTATTTATAAAAAATTAAATTTGCCTCTCAAGCAAATTGATAAAAAAGAAAACTGGCGAAGAGTGATTGATTTTAAAAACAATAGCGGGTGGATACATTGGTCCCAATTAAAAAAAATAAATTCAATCATTCCCATAAAAGATAAAATTTTGTTTGAAAATCCAACAAAATTTTCTAAACCATTGGCTAATATTAAAAAGGGAAGAGTTCTAATAGTTCAAAAATGCAATGGGGTTTGGTGCAAAATAAATACAGATAGTTTTGAAGGTTGGATAAAATCAGATAATATTTGGGGTGTTTTAGATTAAGAATTTTTCGATTTACTTGCCCACCACTTATCTAAAATAAAATACCATATGGAATTCGCTATTGGTTCTACAATTGCATCCGTGAGCGCTATAGTAAATGAAACATCAGCAACAAGCATTAAAACAGTTATAGCAATTGCAAAGTGACCGATTGTATAAATAATGGTTCTTAAAATTGAACCTCTATTATTTGTATAGATCTGTCCAGCAGTTTTAAAAATGCCGGTTGTCAATTCCATTATTTTTTAAACGGACTTTCAAGTACACATGCAACTAGGTGTACTCTAGCCTGTTCTCCACCGTTAAAAAAGTTATGGTATTTTGTATTATTTGTTATCCAAACCTTACCATCAGCTGGAAGATGTTTTGCCACATTTTCAATAACCATTGAACAACCTTTATTGGTAATAATGGGTACATGCAGTCTGCATTCAGGATCTTTATGCCAGCTTAATGTAGACCTTGGTTCTTTTAATAATAGTCTTACTCTACCTAGTTTAAACCTCTTACTTAAAGTTTCGTAAACTTCTTTAAAATATGTTTTTTCAAATTCAGGAACTAATTGAGTATATTTAGACTCATCTATATCAATATCTCTAGAAACTTCTTTTCCAGTTTCATCTGCAATAGTCCAATATTTTCCTCTAATATTATTTCCTTCAATAGAACTTTTATCATTTGGAACTTGGTTTAATGGTATTGCACCAAAGTGTGTAACTCCAGGAGAGTTGAATTTTTTAGCTTTTAAAATTTTATCTAAGTCCTCTTTTAACTTTGATATATCAAAATTAAGATCGGGAACTTCATAGAAATCTTCGAAATTTGCTTTTACCATTTTTTTGTCCGCTTTATAACTTAATTAAACTTCAAGTCAAATCGATCTGAATCCATAACTTTTACCCATGCGGCAATAAAATCATTAACAAATTTATTACCTGAATCTTCACACGCATAAACCTCTGCAAGAGCTCTTAATTGTGAATTTGAACCAAAAATTAAATCAACTCTTGTTGCCTTCCATTTAGTTTTTTGAGTTTTTCTATCTTTCCCAATGAATGTTTGTTCAGATTTATCCTCTTCTTTCCAAGTGGTATTCATATCTAAAAGATTTACGAAATAATCGTTACTAAGAAAACCAGGTCTATTTGTAAAAACACCATGTTTTGAGCCATCAAAGTTTGTGTTTAATACTCTCATTCCACCAACAAGTGCGGTCATTTCTGGTGCCGTTAAACCCATTAATTGAGCCTTATCAACAAGTTTTTCCTCTGCAGACACATTTGCAGCTCCACCATTTAGGTAATTTCGAAAACCATCAGCTTGTGGTTCTAGAAGACCAAATGAGTTAATATCAGTCTGATCCTGCCTTGCGTCTCCCCTTCCTGCCGAAAATGGAACTTTAACTTTATAGCCAGCTTTTTTTGCAGCCATTTCGATACCAACACCACCAGCTAGTACAATTAAGTCTGCCATTGAAACACTTTTCTTTTTACTATCGAATTTGCTTTTAATTTTTTCTAAAGCTTTAATTACAGTCGATAATTTCTTTGGATTATTCACTCTCCAATTTTTTTGTGGTTCCAGCATTATTCTTGCACCATTGGCACCACCTCTTTTATCAGAGCCTCTGAATGTAGATGCTGAAGCCCATGCAGTAGAAACTAAATCCGAAATTGATATTTTTGATTTAGAAATTTTAATTTTTAAATCATTAATATCTTTTGATTTAAGCTTATATTTTGGCTTATTGATAGGATCTTGCCAAATTAGTTCTTCTTTTGGTACTTCACTACCTAGATAGCAAACTCTTGGTCCCATGTCCCTGTGAGTTAATTTAAACCATGCTCTAGCAAAAGCATCATGAAACTCTTTTGGGTTTTGATGAAAATGTTTAGTGATAGGCCCATAACTAGGGTCAACTTTCATTGATATGTCGGTTGTTTGCATCATTGGGGGATGATGTACACCTTTTTGATGCGCATCGGGAACCATTTTAATCTTTTGGCCATTTTTCTTTGGAGTCCATTGATGAGCACCAGCTGGGCTTTTTGTAAGCTCCCAGTCATGTCCGTATAAACAATCTAAATAACCCATATCCCATTTAATTGGATTTTGAGTCCAAGCACCCTCAATACCACTACTTATTGTATCTACACCTTTTCCAGATTTATATTCACTATTCCATCCAGTTGACTGATCTTGAAGTCTTGAAGCCTCGGGATCTGGTCCTTTATAGGACTCAGAAGCTGCACCATGAGATTTTCCAAACGTATGCCCACCAGCAACTAATGCCGCTGTCTCATAGTCATTCATAGCCATCCTACCAAATGTCTCTCTAATATCATGTGCAGCTAATTTTGGATCTGGATTAGCATCAGGACCTTGTGGATTTACATATATTAAACCCATATGCGAAGCTCCTAAAGGTTGTTCTAGATCTCTCTTTCCACTATATCTTTCTACACCTAGCATTTCTTTTTCTGAGCCCCAATAAATATCATCTTCTGGTTCCCAAATATCAACTCTACCAGCTCCAAAACCAAAAGTTTTAAAACCCATTGAGTCTAAAGCTACGTTTCCAACAAGTATGAATAAATCTGCCCATGAAATTTTCCTTCCATACTTTTTTTTAATAGGCCATAAAAGTAATCTTGCTTTATCTAAATTAACATTATCTGGCCAAGAATTAAGTGGCGCAAATCTCTGGTTACCTGTTCCAGCACCACCTCTACCATCACCAGTTCTATAAGTTCCTGCAGCATGCCAAGCTAGTCTAATAAATAATGGACCGTAATGACCGTAATCTGCTGGCCACCACTCTTGGGAGTCTGTCATTAATTTTTTTAAATCTTTTTTTAAAGCTTTGTAATTTAATTTTTTAAATTCCTTTGCATAACTAAATTTTTTATCCATAGGGTTAGACAAATTTGAGTGCTGACTAAGAATTTTAAGATTTAAACTATTTGGCCAAAAGTCTCTTACTGATTGACCTCTTCCCGCAGAAAACTTCGCTGGTGTTCCTGCTCCAGTAAAAGGACATTTGCTCATTTGGTTCGATTTAAAAGATTTATTTTTGAAGTTTTCAGTACTCATTATTATTCCCCATGAAGTTTAAATGTCTAATTTATAATGGTTCTAAACTAATGTCAATAATTTAGAGCTACTATAAAGAACAAATAAAAATATTTAGTCTATTTTATTAATTTTGATTTTGAATATCACTCGCAACTCTTACCAAAACTTCCACTGAATTAATTTTTTTTCCTGTGATATTATTTTTAATTTTAACTTTTCCTATTTCATTATTGTTGCAATCTATCAATTGATTTGTATCTTCATCATAAAAATGATGATGATTAGTAATATTTGTATCAAAATAACTTTTGTCACTATTAATTGTAATTTCTTTAAGATACCCTTTTTTTTTAAAAGCATGCACGGTGTTATAGATTGTGGCTAAAGATATTTTTTCATTTAATTTCTCTGAAATATTTCTAGCAAGATCATTAATTGTAAAATGAAAAGTTTTATCCCTATTAAATAGTAGTTCACATATTTTAAGTCTTTGTCTGGTTGGTCTAAGACCAGAAGTTCTTAATTTATCAATAAATTCGCTATTTTTTTGCATCACTAAATACGATAATTTAAAACTTTATGTATATTATTTTCTAAAATCAAGTAATAAGGTGTTCCATCTTATGAAAAAAAACTCCTATTCTTATGATGATCTAATAAATTGTGGAAACGGAAGTCTTTTTGGTTCAGGAAACGCAAAATTACCACTTCCACCGATGTTGATGTTTGATAGAATTACGAAAATTAATGATAATGATGGTGCTTTTAATAAAGGCTCTTTAAAAGCAGAATTAGACATTAAAAAAGACCTTTGGTTTTTTGATTGTCATTTCAAAGAAGATCCTGTGATGCCAGGGTGTCTTGGACTTGATGCTATGTGGCAACTCGTAGGATTTTATTTGGGATGGATTGGAAATCCAGGAAAAGGTAGAGCTTTAGGCGTAGGAACAGTAAAATTTACGGGAGAAGTTTTACAGGATGTTAAATTAGTCAAATATGAAATTGATATGAAAAAAATTATGTCTCCTGGAGGTACAACAGTTGGTTTGGCTAATGGGATATTATTAGCAGATGAAAAAAAAATTTATTCAGCAGATAATTTAAAAGTGGGGTTGTTTAAATAATGAGAAGAGTAGTAATAACTGGTTTAGGTGTAGTTTCTTGTTTGGGCAATAATCAAGAAGAAGTTTATCAATCTTTATTAAATTCAAAATCAGGAATCTCATTTGCTGAGGAATACAAGGAGCATAACTTAAAAAGTCATGTGCATGGTAAACCAAACATCAAACTTGAAGATCACATAGATAGAAAAACAATTCGATTTATGGGCTCTGGTTCAGCTTATAACTATATTGCAATGAAAGAGGCAATAAAAGATTCAGGTTTAGAAGAAAAAGAAGTAAGCAACTTTAGTACTGGTATAGTCATGGGATCTGGAGGACCCTCAATTGAGAACGTTATTTTAGCAGCTGACAAAACAAGAGCAAAAACTCCAAAATTAATGGGTCCCTTTATAGTTCCAAGAACCATGGCAAGTACCGCATCTGCTACTTTAGCAGTTCCATTTAAAATCAAGGGAACTAATTATACAATGAGTTCCGCATGCGCAACTAGTGGTCACTGCATTGGAAATTCAATGGAACTAATTCAAATGGGTAAACAGGATATTGTTTTTGCTGGTGGAAGTGAGGAAATACATTGGGCAATGACAGCTATGTTTGACGCTATGACTGCACTATCATCAAAATATAATGATACACCTCAATCAGCATCAAGAGCATATGACAAAACTAGAGATGGATTTGTTATTGCTGGTGGAGCTGGTGTGTTAGTTTTAGAGGAATATGAACATGCAAAAGCTAGGGGAGCCAAAATTTATGCTGAGTTAACAGGTTATGGTGCTACCTCAGATGGATATGACATGGTAGCTCCATCTGGAGAGGGGGCTGTCAGATGTATGAAGATGGCAATGGCTACCACTAAAAACAAAATTGATTATATCAATACTCATGGAACTTCTACACCAGTAGGTGACATAACTGAACTTAAAGCTATAAAGGACACTTTTGGGGAAGAAATTCCAAAAATAAGTTCAACAAAGTCTTTATCGGGTCACCCTTTAGGTGCTGCGTCAGTTCATGAAGCTATATATTGCTTAATTATGATGAAAAATAATTTTATTGCTGGATCAGCAAATATTTCTGAAATGGACGAGGATGCAAAAAAATTTCCAATAGTTTCAAAAACTGAAACCAACTCCACTCTAAATACAGTAATGTCGAATAGTTTTGGTTTTGGTGGAACTAACGCTGCTTTAATTTTTGAGAAAATATAATTATGAGTTTAATGAAAGGTAAAAAAGGATTGATAATGGGTGTTGCGAATGAAAGATCTATTGCATGGGGTATTTCTCAAAAACTATCTGAAGCAGGTGCTGAACTAGCATTTACGTATTTAGGAGATGCCTTAAAAAAAAGAGTAGTTCCCTTAGCAGAAAAATTAAACTCAAATATAACTTTTAGTTGTGATGTTGAAAAAAAAGAAGACATAATAAAATTATTTGAGGATATAAAATCAAAATGGAGTGAAATTGATTTTGTAGTTCACGCAGTTGCTTTTTCAGATAAATCGGAACTATCAGGTGAGTATTTAAATACCACTAGAGAAAACTTTTTAAGAAGTATGTTAATATCGTGTTTCTCTTTTACTGAAGTTGCAAAAGAAGCATCTAAATTAATGAAACAAGGTGGTAGTTTGCTTACTTTAACTTATGAGTCCACCAAAGCTATTCCAAATTATAATGTTATGGGTGTTTGTAAATCAGCTTTAGAGGCTAGTGTAAAATACCTTGCTAGAGACCTGGGTACTAAAGGAATGAGAGTAAATGCAATAAGTGCAGGACCAATTAAAACATTAGCTGCCTCCGCTATTGGAGATGCAAAATTCTTATACAAATGGAATGAAGATCATTCTTTCCTAAAAAGAAATGTTGATATTAATGACGTGGGAAATTCAGCGTTGTATCTTTTAAGCGACCTTGCAAATGGGGTTACTGGTGAAATTCACTATGTTGATGCTGGATATAATAAAGTGGGTATGCCTGATCCCAAAAATATAAAATAAAATTAAACTTGTAAGATTGTTAATATGTCAAAGAGTCTCTGATCTCTTTAACTTAGATTTTACTTAGAACTGTTTTAATAGAGCAAACTACAATATTAGATCTTTTGTCAATTTTATCACATAAAATTTTTTTGTAATTTAAATTTAAACATTTAGATAATTTTTGATATAAATTTGGCCATTGATAATTAGTCAACTCAATGATTTTTGTATTTTTTTTTGCAAATAAAATATTGGATAAACCAGCTCCGTGTAGACCTATAATAAATTTTGCATTGTTAAAAATTAAAGCTTGTTGAAAAAAAGAGTAATCAGACAATCTGATAGATT
>CACPDT010000016.1 GCA_902632665.1 uncultured Pelagibacteraceae bacterium
TGAATAGAATTAAATATTTTAGAAAGCTCTTTTCTGTACCTTAAAGTTTTTTTTTTCAAAACTTTGCTATTAAGATCAAATTTTTTTAGGTCATCAAAATCCAAAATAGATTTTTTTTTAAAGAATCTTAATTTTTTTTGCTCAAGTAAATTTTGTGAGTATTTATCAAAAAAAATTAAGTTAGATGATTTCTTGTAGCCTTTTATATCATTATCAAATAACAAATATGATTTATTCATCTATTCAACAGGAAATAATTTTTAAATCCTTTTTTTCTCTAAATACACCCCTGGTATCAAAAATTTTTTTTGAGAATTTAAAAATTTTTTTATAATTAAAAAAATCATGGTCTGTTGTAATTATAACAGAATTAAAATTCTTAAGTTTTTGATAATTAAGAGTTTCCAACGATTTATATGTTTTTTTTCTAATTTTAAGTTTTTTAATATATGGGTCATAAAATTTAACTATATGAGTTTTTCTAAGCTCCTTATAAATTATTCGGGCGGGAGACTCTCTGTCATCATCAATATTTTTTTTATAAGCTACACCCAGCAATAAAATTTTTTCTTTTTTTTTCGTATCTTTTTTAATTTTATCTATTATCCAATTAGTAACCTCAAAATTAACCCGTCTTGCTAAATGAATAAAATCTGAATTAATTCTTAATTTTTTTGCTGCATAGGATATGAACATTGGATCTAATGGAATGCAATGTCCTCCAACTCCTGGACCAGGATTAAATTTAGTAAAACCGAATGGTTTTGTACTAGATGCTTTAATAATATCAAAAATATTCATATTTAATTTGTCGGCAATTATTTTCATCTGATTTGCAAAACCTATATTTATTGATCTATATGAATTTTCGTATAATTTACTAAATTCTGCGATTTCGATTGAGGCACACTTGTGTAGTTTCTTAAATATTTTACCATATAAATAATTAATTAATTTTACACAATTTTTTGTTCTTCCTGAAATAAGTTTTGTAATATTTAAATATGCATGTCTTCCTTCATGTTGACCGGGACTTATCCTCTCTGGTGAAAAACATAGAAAAAAATTTTTTCCTATATCAAATTTCTTTGAAATTTTATTCCCAAAGATTTTCTGTGTAGCCAAAGGATGCACTGTACTTTCAAGTATCAAAATTTGATTTTTTCTCAGATAAGGGAATATAGTTTTAAAACATTCAATCAAATACTTATTATCAGGTTTTAAATTTTTTTTTAATGGTGTAGGTAAACAAATTATAATAACATCACATTTTGTGAGTAAATTAATATTTCTTAATGAATGAAGATTTCTTTTATTTAACAATCTTATTCTCTCATTTTTGATAGTATTTATAGGAGACTGGTTTTTTTTTATCAACTCAATTTTTTTTTTATTTTTGTCAAAACCAATTACGTTATATTTTTTTTTTGCAATATTTAATGCTAATTCAAGCCCAACATATCCTAAACCAATTATCGCAATATCTACTTTTTTATTTAAAATTTTTTTTTTTAATGAAATCATTTTTTAAGTTTTTCTCTGTCAAGCCATTTTATAACCCTTTGTTTTTCAATACGACAATATTCTCTAAATTTTGTCATTTTTGATCTTTCTACCATCATTATAAAAACTTTATTCATTGAATTTTTTACAATAGCAGTTTTAAAATTTTTTTTTAATCTATCGTTTATTGATTGAGTTGCATAAAAACCCCACACTTTCCTTGTAACTTCATGTCTTTTATTGCCTTCAACAATAAGTGAAATCATCTCATTATTTTTAAGTTTGATACTTCCAATTTCTTTTATATTTTGTTTTTTTTTTAAACCAGTTTGAAACTTTCTTGGATTAATCAATTTATTAAATTTCATTTTTCATACTCTAGATTTTATTTTTTTTGTTGGCACACCAAAATTTATTGAGTATTCATCAGTATTTTTGGTTACTAGCGAGCATGCACCAATTACTGATCCTTTTTTAATCGTTACACCTTTATTAACAACAACATTTGCCCCAAACCAGCAATCTTCCTCGATTACTACTTTTTCATGAATAAAACCTTGGTCTTTGATAAGTGCATTACCCTCAAATTTGTGATCATTGGCATTAATAATTACCCTTGGTCCTATTACACAATTTTTGCCAATTATTACATCACTTCCTCCATTAATTATAGCACCGACAGTTAAAGTACTCCCCTCAGAAATTTTAATAGTTCCATCTCTTGCTGATACCAATCTACAATCATTTTCAATCTTACAATTATCCTCAATAATAATTTTACCATTTTCTCTAATTCTTAAATCTATTTTACCTAGTATATTTACCTTGCCAATTTTGATATTTTTAGGATCTCCTTTAATCTTTAAATAAGGAAAATTATAAAACTTTGCTTTTTTATCAACATCAATACCTTTAAGTCTTAAAAATTGTACTATTAAAAAAGATAAAAAATATTGGAACATTAAAATCTAAATTAATTATGAAATATTATGAATAAAGTATTTTCCATTTTTTTTAAATTTCCATAATTTCTTATTGGTATATTTTTTTAAAATCAAATTAAACTTATTTCTACTAATTCCAATGAATTCAATAAAGTCATTTATATAATAATTTGATAATTTTACTCTATCAAATTTTTTGACTAAATTTATCGCTTGAATTCTTGAAATCTTTTTGTTTCTAATATCTTCACAAGCATGGTCTGTTCCGCGACCATAACCAAATTTTAGTAATTTGAGGTATTGATGAATTCTATTTATTTTTTCATCAATCCCAACATAGTTTCTATAAGTTCCCTCTCTATGATTTTTTAATACTTTAAAACCATATTTTTTTGCATTTTTAAGATTATTCTCTGAACTCCAATTGAAAAAGTAACTTGTAAAAACAGGTAAGGTTTTTTTTAATTCTTTCTTAGTTGGCAAATCATAGGGCTTCATTAATTCATAAGGAATTTTAAATTTTTTTGCAAATTTTTTTGGTGTGTGACCAGAATTTGAAACATAAAAGTTAAAATATTTTTCGCTCATAAATTTATCATTATAATTATTTGATCCGCTATATTCATAAGCTGAATTTTCACCAAGTAAAACCATTGGAATATTTAATTGAATTGCTATTCTTATTGGCATAGCATGTAACAGACAATGACTCATTAAATCTGGATCTCCATATTTTTCTAATGATAATTTAATTACTTTTTTTTGAAGTTTTAAATTTGGTCTGTAAGTAATCAGATTTGCTCCTATTTTAGGAATGATCTTTAAATTACTCTCGCCAATTTTTGTTTTTATTCCATAATCAATATTAACACACAAAATCCTCAAATTTTTATTTAACAAGTGGCTAACTTGAGTAATACTATCTTTACCGCCACTGACAGGTACACACACATCATACAATGGTGCTTTAATTGATTTAATTTTTTTTATTAACTTATCAAATTCAAGTTTTCTTTTTTTCCAATCTATTTTGTTTTTTATATTCGAATTTTTTTTTAAATGAAATAAACATGCCGTACAAACTCCATCATTATCGAATTTTATGTGTGGTTTTGTGCTTGGTAAAACACATATTTTACAATATTTAAGTTTGTTCATAAATTTTGTTTTACTTATTACCATATAACTTTATTTGCAAGGTATTTAATTTTGAAAATTTTCTAAAAATATTTTTGTGTTGATAAAATTGAATAGGTATTTGCTATAACTGTTTTGAAGATTGTCATTCTTTAATAATTTTTCAATTTTTTCTTTTTTAATTATTTCAAATATAAAACTATCATCCAACAATCGCTCTTTTATTTTCGGATCTTTAAAATTTATTAACTCCTGAAGAGAAGCATTAAATCCTTTTTTTTGAGGTGTTTCTAAAACTTTTTTACTGACTATTCCTTTCATAGCATCTCTTAAGATAGATTTAGAAAAACCATTTTTTATTAAAAACTTGGTTGGGATTTTATTTCCAAATTCAAACAATTCCTTATCTAAAAAAGGAGAACGATTTTCTATAGAATTAACCATAGCATTCATATCATCTGCATGTAAAATTACTGGAACTGACTCATAAAACATTTCATTGGCCATTCTATTTCTAAGGGTGTCTTTGGTAAATTTTTTTTCATAAAATTCCTCTGACCAATTTTTGTAAAGATAATTTTCAAAAATACTTTTGTTAAGATATATGTGTTTTCTTTTATCTTTAAGTTTAGAAAATTTTTTAAAATCTTTTAAGAATGGATTTCTTACAATTTGAGAGATATTTTTTTTCCACCCTAATAAAGATTGTTTGAAAAACTTTTTTCTTTTAATCGCATTTAAATAAAATAAATGATGGTCGTAATAACCTGTAAATATCTCATCAGCTCCTGTTCCACTAATAGAAACTTTAAATCCTTTATTTGACATGGCCTTCATGAGTTGGGCATGTAAGTAATATGAAATAGTTGAAATGGGTGCATCATGGAATTTTATTTGATTTGTTAAATTATCTAAAAAATTTTTTCTATCAGCAGATACATAGGTATGTTTTATTCTTAAATGGTTTAATGAATAATCTACTAATTTTTTTTCATTATATCTTTCATCCTTATTCTTTATTGTAAAACCATGCACATTATAATTAAAAACTTTTTTAGCTATTGAAATAAGAGAATTGCTATCAATTCCACCACTCATACAAAATGCAATTGGAACATCGGATCTAATTTTTCTTTTTACAGATTTTATTAATAACTCTCTTGTTATATCAACAGATTCATCATACTTTAAATTTTCATCCTGAATAAAATTTGGTGACCAATATTTTTTTTTTTCAACAACAAAATTTTTTTTAATCATCAAGTAGGTTGATTTATCAATTTGATTTATTTCTTTAAAAAATGTTTGATTTTTTTTACAAATTGATTTGTATCCATTAGTTAAATATCTGTATATTTGTGCCTCGTTAATCGAAGGCGCTAATCCAGTAAGCTTTTTTAATGCTTTTATTTCCGATGCAAAAAAAATTCCACTTTCTGTAGGCCATATATACAGTGGCTTTTCACCAAATCTGTCTCTTGACAAAAGGACATCTCCAGTTTTACCATTTAGCCAAGCGAATGACCACATTCCATCAAGTTTTTTGAAAGCTTTTACTCCCCAGTAATGTAGTGAATAAGAAAGAACTTCCGTATCACCGTTCGTTCTAAAATTATAACCTAATTCCTCTAACTCTTTTTTTAATTCTTTATAGTTGTAAATTTCACCATTAAAAATCAAAACATTATTTTTGAATCTAAAAGGTTGATTAGATCTTTTATTTAAATCAATTATTGAAAGTCTTCGATGTCCAAAATATACGAAATTTTTACCAACTTTTTCAAAATAAAATCCTTTATCGTCTGGGCCCCTATGTTTTAATAAATCACATGCATCTATTACTCTACTCTTTTGAATTTTAGTTTTACCAACATAACCAACTATTCCACACATATTAATTTATTTTTTAATATCATTTTTAGAAAGTTTATAATTTTCAATAAATATTTCATCTAATCCTGAAAGAAAAAAAGTTTTAATTGCATCCTCAGGTGAACAAACTATAGGGTCACCCTTATAATTTAAACTTGTATTTAGGATAATTGGAATACCAGTAATATTATAAAATTCTTTAATCAAATTATAAAACTTAGAGTTTTCTTTTTTTACAGTCTGTAATCTACCAGAACCATCCTCATGAGTAACTGCAGGTATTTTCTTTTGATATGCATTTTTTACTTTAAGTGTTTTTTCCATAAAGTAACTATCTTGATAATTTTCGAAGAATTTAAACCCTTTGTCAAAATGAACTGCTGGAGCAAATGGTCTAAATTTTTCCCTATATTTAATTGTTTTGTTTACTCTTAACTTCATATTTTTTTTTCTTGGATCCGCAAGAATCGATCTATTACCTAATGCTCTATCACCAAATTCTAAACTATCTTGAAACCAGCCTATTATTTTACCATTTGCAATTGATGCTGCCGCCTCGATTGATGGATTTTTTAAAAATTTATAACTCAATTTATATTTATCAAAAATATTTTTAATAAATTTATTCGAGTAATTAGGGCCAAGGAAATTATTTTTGAAATTTATTTTTTTTCTGTTTTTAAAAATGTCTTTATAAACGTAGCAAGCAGCTCCTAAACCCGCTCCACTATCGTCAGGCATCGGAGGAATAAAAATTCTTTTAAACTTAGTTTTTTGTAAAATTTTTCCATTAGCTAAGCAATTTAATGCGCATCCTCCTGAAATCACTAAATTTTTATTTCTATTTTTTTTATAAAGAGAATTAATTAAATGAAAATAAATATCTTCAAAAACTCTTTGCACAGCAGCACATAAATCATAATAATTTTTATTTAAGTTAGTATTAAAATTTGGTTTCAAGCTTAAGTAATTACATAAATTAGGGTTATAATAGTTTGGTCTATGAAATTGATAATAGTTAAAGTATTTAAGGTTTAATTCAAAACCTCCTTCTGGCGTCAAAAAAACTAGGTCTCTAATTTTTTTATAATACTTGCTTTCATCTCCATATGCGCTTGCTCCCATTAGTTTCCACTCATCACTCTGAGGTTTAAAACCACAAAATTCTGTAAATGTTGAATAAAATGATCCAAGAGAATGAGGAAATTCTTGACTTTTTAATTCTTGAATATTTTTTGAACATCTAAAAAATCCAGTAGATTGTTTTTCACCAAAAGCATCAACAGTTAATGTTGAACTACTATTGAACGGAGATAGATAATAATTAGCACTATGGCAAATATGATGTTTTATATAATAGATGGGTAATTTCTTTTGACCAATTTTTATTTCTTGTTTAAAATAATCTTGATTAGTATTTTTCAAATTACTAATAATAAAATTAGGAATAGAGTGTAACAGGTCAGGAATATAACTTAAATTATCTGATTTTTTATGTTCAAATTTTTCTAGATTTATTCCTGGATTCCAAGAGACTGCAATAGCACCCAGGTCCTCAAAAGAAATTTTTTCTTTATTCAGTAAATATTTTATGGAATTTATCGGAAATTTTCTTGTTCTTTTTTCTCTGATCAATCTTTCTTCCTCTAATGCACCAACAATTTCATTATTTTTTAATAATGATGCAGATGTGTTAAAACCAAGAGCATTTAAACCCAATATATAAGGACTTTTTTTCATGAATTTAGTTTAAATTTTTATAAAAATTTTTGTACCAAGTAATATATTTTTTATATCCATCTTCCAAAGCATAAGTTGGTGAATAATTTAATAATTTTTTAGCTTTTGAAATATCAAGAGTACCTCTTTCAGGCATAAATTTTTCTCTTTCCTTGTGAGAAAACTTCAAATTTGGAAATTCGTGCTTCAAAATCATTAGTAGTTCATTTATTTTCCTTGAATTTCCAAAGGTAATATTAAAGGTCTCGTTAATTGAATCTTTTTTTTCACAGCAAAGAATTATTCCATTTACCAAGTCTGAAATGTAAGTAAAATCTAGCTTATCTTCACCATCCCCATTTATTTTTATTTCTTGATTCTGAACTGAATTTTCTATGAATATCTGCCCAACTCTTCTGCTAACACACCTTTCCCCGTATAGGGCTGATGGTCTAATAATTGAGTAAGGCATGTTAAATACTTGACTATAAGATTTTACCATTAGTTCTCCTGCCAATTTAAGATTCCCATAAATGCCAATGGGTCTACAAATTTGATCCTCTTTAACTGTCTTGTTTTCAAACTCTCCATAAACCATACTTGATGAGAGATAAATTACATGTTTTTTTTTAGAACGAGCAAAATCTAAAGTATTTTCTAGGGTTCTTAAACTATGATCAAATGTGCTTTTTGGATCTTTATTAGACTTATTTGCGTGAGAGATTGCTGCTAAATGAATTATTATATCTGGATTGAATTCTGAATAACAATTTGAAATCAAATGATAATTCCTAGCATCTAAAACTTTCATCGGTATATTATTATCTTTTAATAGTTCAATCCTATTATTCAGAATCAAGCTGTAGAGTTTTTTATTTTCAAAATCTGTATCTTGGATTGAATAAATATTATTTATTGCAAGACTATCTACAACAAAAGGGAGGTGGCCTTTTTGTTTAAGCTCTAAAGCTAAATTATGACCTATAAAGCCACATCCACCTACTAATAATACCTTTTTTTTTATTTTTTCTGGCATAATATCAAAAAATGATGATTGTTAGTTTCATCTGGCTCAATTTCTAGATGATATGAACCTACATAAATAGGTTTAAAAATTGAAAATTTTTCGATCACGTCCTGTTTTGTTTTACAATGAAAATTATAATATTTTCTCACTTTAAATCTTTTTCCATTAAAAGATGTTTCACGAAGCCATTCATATTTTGTTTTTTTTGAATATTTATAATATGTGTGCTGATGAGACATCATTGAGGCGTATACCAGTCCTTTTGGAACTAAAGAGTTTTTAAAATTACTTAAAAGTTTAAAAAAATGTAGTTTATCAAAATAATAAACTGATTGTTGTCCTGTTATCAGAGTAATTTTTTTATTATCAGTAAATTTTGTCATTGTCGTATTAAAAACATCTGGTTTACATAACTTGAATTTATGAGATATGTGAGGATATCTCTTTTTGGCAATTTCGATATCTGTTTTGGACAAATCTACACCATAAGCATCATATCCTTGTTTATGGAAATAATTTACTATTGCTCCTTGTCCGCATCCAAAATCAAGAGTGACCGTCGGTTTTTTCATATGTGGAAATTTAAATTTGTATTTTAATACTCTTCCATGTAATCTAAAAATTACATTTTCTACGTTAGGGGCATTATAACCATGTTGCCAAAATTCATGATTATTTTTTAAATATCTATCCATTTTACCTCATTTTTTTGTTTGAATTGTTTTATAAAATTTTTTTATTTGGTTACAAATATAGTCAACATCTCTAATATCCATTTTTGGATAATTTGGCAAAGAGATATTATGGTTTGCATAATATTTTGCATTTTTAAAATCTATTTGATCAATTTTATATTTTTTTTTATAATAAGTCATTGAGGGTAAAGGTTTTTTATAATGTACACTAACGCCAATATTATTTTTTTTAAAAAAGTTCAATAATTGATCCCTTTTTTTACATAATATTTGAAAAATAAAATAAGAATTATTTGATGAATATTTTGAAAAGATTACATTATGAATATCCTTTAAGTTCTTAATATATCTTTTCGCAATAAATTTTCTTTTAATTAAATTTTTTTTATACCTCTTAAGCTGCATATAACCTAACGCAGCTTGGAAATCAGTCATCCTATAATTAAAACCAAGAAATTTAACGTCATACTCTCCTTGTTTCTTTCTTTGAGCAATATCTTTATCAATTCCAAAAGCTTTAATTTTTTTTATTTTTTCAAAAATTATTTTATTGTTTGTAGTTACAACACCTCCTTCACCAGTCGTTATCTGTTTAGTAGGATAAAATGAATAACATCCTGTATCCCCGAAATTTCCAGAATGTTTACCCATGTAAAACGTTCCGACTGCATGAGCACAATCCTCAATAATTTTAATTTTTTTTCTTTTACACATTTTTACTATTTTATCTATTTCTACAGGTATCCCACTCATGTGCACCATAATGACACCTTTCGTTTTTTTTGAAATTTTTTTACTTATGTTTTCTAAATTTAAATTTCCAGTTATTTTATCAACATCGGCAAAAACAGCTTTTGCACCTGTATATTCCACACAATGTGATGTAGCAGTGTGAGACATCGCAGGAACAATTACCTCATCACCTTTTTTAAAACCAAGTGCTAAACAAGACAGGTGAAGTGCTGCTGTACAACTCGAGACAGTCACAGCATATTTTGCGGAAGTAAATTTTGTGAATTCTTTTTCAAGTAAATTTGTAAATTTACCATGTGTAAGCCAACCAGACTTTAGTATTTGCTCAACAATCCTGATGTCACTTACTTTGATTTCAGATTTATTAAATGGGACAATCATAAATATTCAACATCTATTTTTTTACTAATTTTTAATGATTTATTTAAGGCAAAACAAACGGACATTAGGTCAAATTGTTCTTTGAGAGACACCATTGGCTCCTTTTTCTTCAAAATATTATCTATAAAAGATCTAATCAGTTGTTTTCTATTTTTTTTTAAAGGATATCTTAAATTAAGTTTTCTTTTTATAATTTTTCCCTTCGATTGAGTGATTACTTCTAATCCATCTTTTGACTGAATAATTGTTTTATGTTTTTGAAATATCTTAACTTCATGCATGTGCTCATAATCATTAGTACTGTTGGCAGTTATTTTAACTATTATATCTTTAGAAAATTCTAAAATACAAACAACAAAGCTTTCTTTTTTAAATTTACTTTTTCTTGTTAAAATTTTGTTTCCTATTGCTAAAACTTTCTTAGGCCTATCATTCAAAAACCACATGACAAGATCTATCATATGTATGGCAGTGCCTGATATTAAAGAATAATTTTTAACTTTTGCCCTCCAATCATCTGTTAATTTATATAATCTTCCCCAAATATAATCTGCCTCAATGTAAAATAAATTATTTTTATCAATATTTTTTTTTATATATTTAAATATAGGTTCTGTTCTTAAGACTAAATTTGAAATTATATTTATTTTTTTTTCTTTTTTTAGACAACTTCGTATCTTTTTAAGTTGACTTATATTTAAACACATTGGTTTTTCGATAATCAAATTTTTTTGATTTTTTATACCCGCAATAATTTGATGATAATGAAATTGATCATAACTAGCTATTGATAGTAAGTTAATATCTTGATTTTTAATAACGTCTCTAAAGTTTGATGTAATTTGAACATTGGGAAATTTCTTTTTTAAAATTTTTATTTTAGATTTATTAGATTCACAAATTACTTTAACAATCGACCCTTTATAGTTTTGAATAGCCTCAAAATGACGAAGACCTATTCCCGATCCAACAATAGCAGCTTTAATTTTCATCAGTTAATTTTTTTTTAAATTTTTTTTCTAAGAATTTTAAATCTTTTTCTTCATCTACAGACATATTAATAATTTTTTTTTTACTTTTATTTCTTAAATTCAAAATAGAAAAGTTTTTAAAATTTTTATAAAAAAATTTTGTAACATGTTCTTTATCATCTGCATTGAAAAACTTTAAATTTTTTTTTAATATATTCGTTTTAATAATCTCGACTGATTGTCCTTTAGGAAATGTTCTTGGAAAGATATTGGTTATTAGATCGTAATTTCTTTTTTTTGAGTTATATAGAATAATTAAGTCATTAATAATTTTTGGGCTTATTAAGGGACTATCTGCATTTATTCTTATAAAAAATTTAAATTTATTTTTTTTTGCAACTTGGTATAATCGTTTCGCAACATTTAGATGACTACCTCTATAAAAATTTATTTTTTTTTTTTTTAGATATTTTACAAGTTTATCATCAGTTTTATTTTTCGAAGTAGCTACTATAACTTTACGTATTTTTTTAGTCTTTTTGACATTTTCCACAACATGTTGAATTATTGGTTTTTGTAAAAAATTAGACAAGACTTTATTTCTAAATCTCTTTGAGTTGCACCTAGCTTGAATGATTGCTAACATTTATTTAACCTTTACAATTCCTTTATTTTGTATTTTCCAGATTGAGTCACATTTATCAATTATACTTTGTTTATGTGCAATTATGATTAAAGTTTGTTTTGGAAAATTTTTGATAAATTCATTAAAAATTTTCTCCTCCGTCTCTTGATCAATTGCACTGGTAAATTCATCCATTAAAAAAATTTTTGGTTTTCTATAAATCGCTCTTGCGATTGCAATTCTTTGTTTTTCACCTCCAGAAAGTTTGACACCATCCATCCCAACTTTGGTCTCTAAACCTGAGGGAATTTCTTTGATTTTATTATTTAATTGAGAAATTGATAAAGCGTCGGTTAGTAATTTCTGATCAACTAATTCATTATTACCAAAATTCAGAGTAATATTATTTTTTATTGTGTTATCTAATATATAAAGATTTTGAGATATATATCCTATCTTATTATACCAATCTTTTAACTCAAAAAATATATTTCTTCCTTTGTAAGCTATAGATCCTTTTTTCGGAACAAGAAGACCGAGAATTAAATGAAACAAGGTTGATTTACCTGACCCTGTTGGTCCAATAATACAAATTTTTTCACCCTCAGATATTTCTAAATTTAAATTTTCAAAAATATTTTGATCATTATTGTAACCAAAAGTGAGGTTATTAATTTTAATAAAATTTTTTTTATTTAATAAAATATTCTCGTTACTTACTTTAGGTTTTTCAAGATAATTGGTTCTCTCTAATTCCTCAACTATTAAATTTATGCTCACATTATAAAGTCTTAAATAATTATAATTAGCATTAAATGAATTAAATGCTGGTATCATTCGTATTAATGATATAGCGACTAATGATAGAGATGGTAATATTGTTTCTAAATTTACTAAATAAGATGAAAAAACTAGACCTGTTATTATTAAAATTGTTATTGCAAGAAGTTCTAAAATAAACTTTGGTAACTTTGATATTAATTTAAATTTAAAATAATTATCCTCATATTTTGATATTTTTGAATAAAAAAAATCTAAAATATTATCTTCTTTCTTTAGTATTTTTATATCTTTAATTGCACCAAATGTTTCGAATATGATTTGATTAATTTCTTTTCTTGTTTTTTGATTAAAATTAGCTAATCTTTTTATAGACGGTCTTGTTTTACCTAAATATATAAATAGTAATAACGTTAAAATAATTATGACCCCAAGAGTAATCTTAAAGTTAACTACTGCAAGCAAAACGAAAATAACAATTAAAGCCAAAATATCTCTCGTTAACATAAGTACTTGGTATAAATAAGAGGTTGCACCTTGTACTTCGTACGAAATGTTTCTAGCTAGTGTTGATGGATTTGAGTTTAAATGGATTTCAAATGGACCATTCAAATAAAAAATAAATAGTCTCTTTGATATATCTTTATTTAATTTCTTTAAATATTCATCCTGTAAATAGGTTAAAACAATCAAAAAAACATTTTTAAAAAAAAAAGCAATCAAAACAAAGTAAGAGCTTATTATAAATAAATCTTTTTTTTCAATTAAATGAGATATTTCAAAATATTTATTTTTATATATTTCCTCTAATAAATATTCTGGTGTTATCATTGAACTTATAAAAATTGGAATTGACGCAAGGCTAATAAATTCAAGAAAAAAGGTTAAAATATTGAGGATTAATAATAAATAAAAGTAAAATTTATTTTTTCCATCTAAAAATTTAAATATTTTTAAATACATTTTTTCTTTAAACCATTGTTAATTGAAGTATTAATTTCATGAATTGTATCGCTTTTACTGATGATGTAATTTTTGGGATAATTTAATTTTTTCAAATAATCAAAATGAGTCATTTTTGATAATTGATCTATTTTAAATTCAAAATCTTTAAAACTTTTACTATTGCAAAGTGATATATCTTTAAATGGATGAACAATCTTTTGCGAAAAATCTACACACAAGATTTTTTTATCAAAAAAGAAGGCTTCTCTTAATATTGTAGAATTTAAACCAATTACAATCTCACTTTTAATTATATTTTTATACGAATTAAAATAATTGGAATCATTAACATCTTTGCCATTATTAGATATTGTAACATTTCTTAAATCAAAAAATTTTTTATAAAAAAGTTCCTCAGCTTCTTGTTTAAAACCATAATTTTTACAACAAATAACAAGAGATAAATTTTTTTCTATAATATATTTCTTAAGATTTTCTAAAAAAATTAAAGTTTCAGGAATTATTAAATCTTCATACGATTTGTCCGAATGGACGACCTTTACAAGATTTTTTCCAATTAAACAAATATCAAATATTTTTTTTTGATTTAAATCATCCTTAAATTTTTTAATAAATATTGATGTTCTAAAAGAGCCTATCTCTTTAAATTTACCAGTAATTTTTAAGTTTTTCAAAAACTCAATATCAAAACCCCCTAAACAAAAAAGTTTTTGAAAAAATATTTTTTTAATTTGACTTTGATTAACAAAATTATAATCACCTCTTGATGCATTTTGAATTGCTAAAAAATCTATTCTTTTATCAAAAAATTTTGAGAGAAAATGAAATTCGTTTGAGTTATCAATAAATGTTAATACTACTTTTGGATTAATATTTTCTATAATTGCTATTAAATAATTTAGTTTCAATTTTCGCTTAAAAAAATTAAGAAAAATAAATTTTAATATATCATAATTAATATAAATTCTATTTAAATTAGTAAATCTTGAATGTAGTGAATAAAAATTTTTTTTAGAAAGTAAAAAAGACAATTCCCCTGTTATATCGTCTATGACCATTAACTCTTTTTTTGTAAATGGACTTAGAATAAATCTAATTTTTTTTAAAATAGAAAAATAGCCTAAAATTTTTTTTCTTATTTTGGTAAAAAGATTTTTTTTTTTATTTTTTTTTATTTCATCTATGCCTATTTTATGAAATTTTCTAGATAAAAAAAAATCTTCTAAGCTAGATGGTGTTTGATAAACATTTAATTTATCATCTAAGAAATATGAAATTTTTGTATGCATGGGTAAAAAATTATCTTATTCTTATCTTAATTTTATTAAAATATTCTTCAATTTGGTTAAAAGTAAAATCTATGACTTTTGAATTAGACTTATTATCATAAAAAAACTTGTACCAACTGAATGTTAAATTCAAAGATTCCTTAGCATTATAAATATTTTGCCATTTTAATTTACTTCGAGCTTTTTCGCTACTTAACGATAAATTAGTAGACTCATAATGTTTTTTTTTGGAGGTAATTATTCGAGATTTTGAGTCAAAAAAATTTTTTCCTAATGTAGCTAAAACTTTTACTTTCAAATTATTTTTTAAATTAGGTGCAAAATTCCATGCACCTGAAAACTTATTTTTTTTATCTTTAAACAGTTTTTCAGCCAACAATATATATCCATAAACTGGCTCTATAACATGCTGCCAAGGTCTTGTTGCGTTAGGCATTCTAATAAATAAATTTTTATTTTTATAAAAAGATTCAGCACAATCTTTGACAATTCTATCTTTAGTCCAATCACCACCTCCTATACAGTTGCCTGATCTGACAGTTGCAATATTGCATCTATTTTTTCTATCATAAAAAGATTTTGAATAACTCTTCGTTAAAATTTCACAGCAAGCTTTACTAGCACTATATAAATCGTGCCCACCTAATGGTGAATTTTCTTTAAATCTTATTTTTTTTTCCAAATTTTCATAAACTTTATCTGTAGTTACAATTATTAATGACCTCAAATTTTTAATAGACCTTGACACCTCTAAGATATTCGCAGTTCCTATGATGTTAGTTGATATGGTTTCAATGCTATCTTTATAACTTACAAGAACACTTGATTGAGCTGCTAGGTGAAACACAATATCAGGCTGAATTTCTCTCATAACTTTTTTGAGCTTTTTTATGTCTTTTATGTTTTCCCTAAAATCCTTTTTTAGAAATTTTCTTAGACCTAAACCATCAAAAAAATTTGGGTTTGAAATTGGGTCCAATGCATAACCATAGATATCTGCACCCAGTTTACTTAACATTAAAATCATCCAACTTCCTTTAAAACCA
>CACPDT010000017.1 GCA_902632665.1 uncultured Pelagibacteraceae bacterium
ATGCGAAAGATTTAGAATTATTTGTAAGATTGGCTGTATCAAATGAACATGCTGAAATTGACTTATCAAAAAAATTCGGTGCTATAAATTCAGAGGCAGCAGGACTTTTAAGATTAGTAAAACAACATTCAAAAAAAATTGGATTAAGTTTTCATGTAGGATCACAATGTATGCATCCAATTTCATACTCAAAAGGAATTTCTGAAATTTCAAATATAATAAAAAAAACAAAAATTGTCCCTGATTATTTAAATATAGGAGGCGGTTTTCCAACTATCTATCCAGATTTAATTCCACCCTCTTTAGAGAATTATTTTGATGAAATTAAGAAAGGTTTAGAAAATTTAAAGATTGAAAAATTACCAGAAATAATTTGTGAACCAGGTAGAGCTTTAGTTGCTGAAAGTGGTTCAACTATAGTTCGGGTTAACTTAAGAAAAAAACAAAAACTTTATATAAATGACGGAACTTATGGAACACTTTTTGATGCAGGAACACCAAATATCGTGTTTCCATCTAAAATGATAAAAGATAATTCAAACAAAATTATTTCAAAAAAATTAACTGCATTTGATTTTTATGGACCAACATGCGACAGCATGGATTATATGAAAGGTCCTTTCCTTTTGCCAAACAATATTAAAGAAAATGATTATATAGAACTTGGTCAATTAGGATCATACGGCCTTACCTTTAGAACACAATTTAATGGTTTCTACTCTGATGAAATTTATGAAGTTGAAGATAATGCTATAATGAGCCTCTATAACAAAGACAGCAATAAAGATACTTTAGTTGCTTAATGTCAAAAGATAAAAATCTAGGACATAATAGTAAAAAAGACTTTCTTAAAAATCCAGTTGAACATATAGATATTACATCTTTTGACTCTAGAAAAATTATTTCATCAATGGAGAAGATGTCATTTGTGTCTAGAGAAACTGCTAATGCGGCAAACATCTACAATGAAATGTTAAAAGACAAAGATTGCACAATTTTTTTAACTTTAGCTGGTTCGACTTCAGCGGCTGGTTGTATGAATATTTATAAAGATTTAGTCAAATACAATATGGTAGATGCAATCGTTGCAACTGGTGCTTCGATAATTGATATGGATTTTTTTGAGGCATTAGGATTTAAACATTATCAAGGCTCTCAATTTCAAGATGATACTGAACTTAGAAAAAATTATATTGATAGAATATATGATACGTACATTGACGAAGATGAGTTGCAAATTTGTGATAAGAAAATTTGTGAAATAGCTGATAACTTGGAGCCAAGGAGCTATACCTCTAGAGAATTTATTCACCAAATGGGAAAATATCTTAAAAAAAACTCAGTAAAGAAAGACTCTTTGATTGAAACTGCCTATGATCACAATGTGCCAATATTCTGCCCTGCTTTTACAGACTCTAGTGCTGGTTTTGGTTTAGTAATTCATCAAGAAAAGAACCCGAAATCTCATATCACAATAGATTCTATTAGAGAATTTCGAGAATTAACTGAAATAAAAATTAAATCAAAAGGTTCTGGATTATTTATGATAGGTGGCGGAGTGCCAAAAAATTTCATTCAGGACACAGTCATATGTGCTGAACTTTTAGGTAAAGATGTTGAAATGCATAAATATGCTGTACAAATTACTGTAGCAGACTCGAGAGATGGTGCGTGTAGCAGTTCAACTTTAAAAGAGGCAAGTTCATGGGGTAAAGTTGATGTAACAAAAGAGCAAATGGTTTTTGCTGAAGCAACAAGTGTATTACCTTTGATTGCAAGTGATGCATATCATAAAGGTGAATGGAAAAATAGAGATAGAAAAAACTTTACAAAAATTTTTGGATAAAACATTGCAATATCTTTCAAATAAAAAAGGGTTTTTAGGAATAGATAATAAATTCAATTTTAAAGAAAAAGTTGTAATTGTTCCTTTTGGTCTAGAAAAAACTGTGAGTTATGGTGGTGGGACTAGAAATGGTCCAAAAGAGATAATTAAAGCTTCACATCAAGTTGAATTATATGATGAGGAATTAAATTGTGAACCTTACAAAAAAATAGGAATTAAAACTTTAAAACCTTTTAAAATTGATAAAAATATTAAAAAAGCTTTAAAAAAGATAGGTGAAGTAAATAAAGAAATTCTTAATAATAAACTTTTTCCAATGACTTTTGGTGGTGAACATTCAATAACACCAGGATGTATTGTTCCATTTGTTAAAAAACACAAAAATATCTGCCTTTTACATTTTGATGCTCATGCAGATTTAAGAGAAAGTTACAATGGTGAGAAATTTTCACACGCGTCTGCTATTAGAAGATGTTTAGATTTTAAGAATGTTTCAATAATCTCATTTGGAATTAGAAATATTTCTAAAGAGGAAATACCTTTTTTAAAAAAAAATAAATCTAGAATTAGTATTTTTTGGGCAAAAGATAAGGCAAAATGGGATTTAAAAAAATTTAAAAAACTAATTAAAAATAAGACTGTTTACCTAACTTTCGATGTAGATGGTCTAGATTCGAGTATCATGCCTGCAACTGGAACACCTGAACCTGGTGGTTTACTATGGGATGAAGTTTTAGATATAATCAAGATTGCAGCTAAAAACTCTAACATCGTGGGCGCAGATATAAATGAGCTCGCACCAATTAAAGGATTTAATTCCTACAATTTTCTAGTAGCAAAGTTGGCTTATAAAATATTATCTTATAAATATTTATATTAGACCTAAATCGGTTTTAGTGTTTTCAGCAGTAGTCTGAAAGGGATAAGCATCATTAAAGCAACAAAAATTTTTACACTTAAATCTCCTAAAGACAATGTGATCCAAGGAATGCCTGTTCCATAAAAAGATATTGAAAAAAATATAAACGTATCAATTGTTGAACCTACCAAAGATGACGTTAAAGGTGCAACAAACCATTCTTTTTTTCTCAATTTATCAAAAATTTGAACATCTAAGAGTTGGGCAACTAAAAAGGCAGTACCTGATCCAATTGCAATTCTTACAGATATCAAGTCTGTAAAGTTTGTTGAGAATAAAAGTGTAAAGCTAATACCTATAGCAAAACCAATATAAACAATTTTTCTGGCAACTATCTTGCCAAAAGATCTGTTGGCTAAATCTGTGATCAGGAAAGCAATCGGATAGCTAAAAGCTCCATAAGTTAATATTTCTTCTAAACCATAATATTTTATAGGGAACTGAACTAAATAATTAGATGCTAAAACAACTGCTCCCATTAAAAATGAGAGTATAAAAAAAATTTTATTCATTAAGCTGTCTTAGATTGAACTTGTTTTTTTTGAAACGGAGACTTAATTAATAAATTTTTCTTCATCTTCTTTAATCTTGGGGATAAATTTTTATTTTTTACAGTCTTTAAAAACTCGTCAAAACTTCCTTTTTTATCTACAGATCTTACACCAGCATTACTTACAGTAAGTTTCATGCTTCTCTTTAAAAGTTCACTGGTAAATTTTACTTTTTTTAAATTAGGTAAAAATCTTCTCTTTGTCTTATTATTAGCATGACTAACATTATGACCTTTAAGGGGAATTTTGCCGGTAAGTTCACATTTTTTTGACATAATATTTTCGACTATATAAGGTGAGTTGATGATTGCGTCAAGTTTATAAAATTTAAGAAGTTGTTTTTTTCCCTATGATTTCACTATAATGTTTAACTCCATCTCTTATTAATAATTCCTTAAGCTCTTTTTTAATAAGGTTTACAATATTTGGTCCTCTGTATACCATACCTGTATAAAGTTGAACATAACTCGCGCCAGCTAAAAACTTATTGTACGCACTTATTCCAGAGTCTACTCCACCAACTCCAATAATTTTAATTTTATTGCCAAGAGTTTTATAAAATTTATTAATCAGCATTGTAGATTTTTCCTCTATTGGTTTACCTGACAAACCTCCTTTTTGATGCTTTTGAATGTCATTTAATTTATCTCGAGTAGAGTCAGAGGTGTTCGATAAAATGACTGCTTTTATATTATTGCTTAAAAGAACATCAGAAATTTTGGGTATTTCCTTATCTTTAATGTCTGGTGAGACTTTTACTACAATTGGAATTTTTGAATTTAGTTTTGTTTTTTCACTATTGATTATATTTAATAAACTATTCAATTTTTCCTGATCATGAAAATTTCTCAGCTCTTCAGTGTTGGGAGATGAAATATTAATTGTAATATAGTCTGCAAATTCATAGAAGGTTTTTAAACATTCAACATAATCCTTCAATCTATCATTTGTATCTTTATTAGGACCTATGTTAATTCCAAGTAAACCAATTTGTTTGTTACTTGAGATTCTATCAACAATGTTTTTTGCACCTAAGTTATTAAAACCCAATCTATTAATTAATGCCTCATCTTCAACTAATCTAAAAACTCTTGGCTTGGGGTTACCATATTGTTTAAGAGGTGTAACTGTGCCCACCTCCACAAAACCAAATCCCAATTTAAATAAAGAATTATAAACCTCAGCATTTTTGTCAAATCCTGCTGCCATTCCAATTGGATTTTCTATTTCTTTTTCAAATAATTTAGTCTTAAATAAATGGCTATTTTTATTTTTATCCAAAACATTTGGCACAAAATTAAATTTTAATGACTTTATTGCCAAACCATGGGCTGTCTCTGGATCAAGTTTAAAAATGAGAGATCTTAAATTTGAAAACATTATTTAATTTTATTTATTATAAGATCTTTAGTTTCTTTAACACCAAAAAAACTTATAAAAAAACCCATTCGAGGGCCATTTTCGACTCCAAATACAACTTCATAAATTAATTTAAACCAGTCTCTCAAATTTTCTGAATACCCATTTTCTTTTCCTGTTGAATAAATTAAAGTTTGAATTTCCTCAGGAGACATCTTGTCATTACATTTATCTAAGGTTGATATAAGAGCCTCTAGTGCTTTTTTTTCTATTTGATCAGGTATTTTATATTTTTTTTTGGCTTTTATTACATCGTTAAAATATTTAATAGCATAACCGACTAGATTATCAAAAATGGGGTGATCTTTTTCAGAAATATTTTCTTTATATTTTTTTACGAACTTCCATAATAATTCTTTGTTTTCTGCATTACTTGTTTCTACAAGATTTAATAACATAGAAAATGACATAATCATTTTTTCTTTTGGAACATTACCATTATGAACATGCCATACGGGATTCATCAGTAACTGAAGCTCATCTTGAGTTTTAGCCTTTTCAATAAATTCCAAATATTCGTCTACCGCTTTTGGAACTATCTCATTATAAAGTTTTTTAGCTCTTTTTGGATTTTGATACATATATAATGATAAACTTTCTGGTGAGGCGTACTCCAGCCATTGCTCGATTGTTATTCCATTCCCTTTTGATTTAGAAATCTTTTCCCCTTTTTCATCCAAAAAGAGTTCATAAGCAAAACCGGATGGGTTTTTTTTTCCAATTAGTTTAATAATTTTAGTGGATAATATTGCACTTTCTATCAGATCTTTCCCGTACATTTCAAAGTCAACATCTAGTGCATACCATCTCATAGCCCAATCTACTTTCCATTGAAGTTTACAATGGCCATCTAATATGCTTGATTCTAAATCTTTACCTTTATTATCAAACACAATTTTAGACTTAGAATTATTAATTTCTTTAACTGGAATTTCCAAAACATGCCCTGTTTCTGGACAAATAGGAAGAAATGGACAATAAGTTTTTTGACGTTCTTTTCCTAAAGTAGGCATAATGATATTCATTATTCCATCATAATTATCTAAAATAATTTGAAGTGTTGGATTAAAAAAACCTGATTTATACAATTGAGTAGAGCTCTTGAAATTATATTTAAAATTAAAATTATTTAAAAACTTTTTTAATTTCTCATTATTATGTTCACCAAAACTATTATATTTTTCAAAAGGATCTGGTACGTCTGTCAAAGGTTTATGAAGGTTTTTTTCTAACAATTCTTTATTGGGTACATTGTCTGGTACTTTTCTAAGACCATCCATGTCATCAGAAAAAGTGATAATTTCTGTTGGAAGATCAGTTAATTGTTTTAACGCATTAACCATCATAGAAGTTCTAGCAACTTCTCCAAATGTTCCTATGTGAGGAAGTCCACTTGGGCCATATCCAGTCTGTAGTGTAATTTTACCTTTTTTTTCTAAAAAAGATTTTCTTTCTCTAAGCATTTTTTTTGCTTCAACGATTGGCCAAGAGCTTGTTTTTTCTAAGTTTTCTTTTTTTATCATGAATAATTCAATAAAATCTTTAATTAACGTACTGCTTAATTCTTATAGAGTTGAAATTTATTTACCATAAAATAATGTTCTTTCAAAATGTCTAATTATAAAACAGTTTTTTTCACTCTTGGAATTCTTCAAATAATTCTTGGTATTTTTATGCTTGTTCCAATAATTGTACAATTCATTTATGGTCAAATAGATTCTTCTTTTTTTGGTGCAGCAATTGTTACAATCATTTTTGGAACCTTATTTTTTCTCTCCAATCTAGATCATGAAAAAAAACTTAATTTGCAACAAGCATTCCTTCTAACTGCATTAGCATGGTTAAGTATTGCTATATTTGGTTCATTACCCTTTATATTCTCTAATTTGGAATTTTCAGTCACAAATGCCTTTTTTGAAAGTATGTCAGGTATTACAACAACTGGTTCAACAATCATATCAAACTTAGAAAATATGCCTAAAGGGATATTATTTTGGAGGGCAATACTTCAATGGTTGGGGGGTATTGGTGTTATAGTGATGGCGATTACATTAATGCCCATCATGAATGTTGGGGGAATGCAATTATTTAAAATTTCAAACAATGATTCATCTGAAAAAATTCTTCCAAAGTCTAAAGAAGTTGCTCTAAGATTGATTTATATTTACTCAGGATTAACAGCGCTATGTGCAATCACTTACAATATTTTTGGGATGAATATTTTTGATAGTATTACACATTCGATGACAACTATAGCAACTGGTGGATTCTCTAACTATAATCAATCCATTGGTTTTTTTAATAGCTTAGCGATAGAAACTACGGCTATGGTATTTATTATTTTAGGAAGTGTTCCATTTATCGTGTACATTAAATTTTTGAATGGGAATAGATCTATTTTTACATCAGATTCTCAAATCAAAACTTTTATTAAGATAATATTTATATCAATTTTTATTTTATCGATTTATCTTACTTTAAACAATTCAAGTTCATTTGATTTAAGATCAATTTTTTTTAACGTTATTTCTATTCTCACCGGAACCGGTTATGTCAACGCTCAATTTGACAATTGGGGTAGCTTTCCTCTAGTATTATTTTTAGCTTTGATGTTCATAGGTGGCTGTGCTGGTTCAACAACATGTGGCATAAAAATATTTCGTTTTCAAATTCTTTATTCATTTGTAATTAATCAACTAAAAAAAATTATTTACCCTAAAGGTGTTTTTGTGTTGAAATACGATAAAAATCCAATTGATGATAAATTCATAGCATCGATCATTTCTTTTATTTACATGTACTTAATAATATTTTTTTTATTGTCTGCATTATTATCTTTAAATGGACTAGATTTTATAACCGCAATTTCAGGTGCTGCGACCTCTATTTCAAATGTTGGTCCAGGTTTAGGATCAATAATTGGACCTAATGGTAATTTCTCCTCATTACCAGATTTTTCCAAATGGATTTTAACAATCGGTATGATCTTGGGAAGACTGGAGTTATTTGCTATATTAGTGTTATTTTTACCTTCATTCTGGAGGAATTAAAAAATGATAGAAATTAAAAAACAATCACTTTCAGAAACATTTTCAGTTTATTTCGATAAAAGAATGTTAAAAATATTATTGCTTGGTGCTATCTCTGGTTTTCCTTGGGTATTGATAGGTAGTAGTTTAAGTTTATGGTTAAAGGAAGATGGATTAAGCAGATCTACAGTCGGTTGGGCTGGTCTTATATTTGCAGTTTATGCATTTAATTATTTATGGGCTCCTTTAATCGATCGTATTCAAATACCATACCTGACAAAAAAAATTGGACATCGAAGAGGATGGATTGTCCTAATGCAGATATTAATCTTAATCTCATTATTTTTGTGGAGTATAATTGATCCTTCAGAAAATTTAGCCCTTGTAATATCAGTAGGTTTACTGATTGCAATTGCTTCAGCAACACAAGATATTACTGTGGATGCTTTAAGGATTGAGCAAATTAGGGAAAACGAAGGTAATTCAATGGCTGCGGGCGCAGCAATGGCTGTTGTTGGGTGGTGGAGCGGATATAAATTAGGCGGAGTTTTGTCATTGTTTTCCGCAGATTTTTTAGAAAATTTAGGTTTTCAAAATTATTGGCAACTAACTTTTTTAATCTTAGGAATTTTAATAATTCTAATGAATATTGGATTAATGTTTGTAAATGAAACTGACTCGACTGAAAGACAAATTAATCAGAAAGAAAATGATCAATTAATTGCTGGTAAATTCCAAAATTCAAATTTTCTTACTCGAGTTATAACTTGGATCAGTGGAACAATCAGTGGACCTATAATAAGTTTTTTTAAAAAAAATGGCTTTCAAATAGCTTTGGGGATCCTAGGGTTTGTTTTTTTATTCAAAGTTGGAGAAGCTTTTTTAGGTCGTATGTCTATCATCTTTTATAAAGAAATTGGTTTTAGTAAATCAGATATTGCTATTTACTCAAAAACTTTAGGATGGATAACAACTGTCATCTTCACTCTGCTAGGTGGACTATTTGTAATAAGATCTGGTGTTTTAAAAGCAATGTTTTTAGCAGGGATTTTAATGGCGAGCACAAATCTCTTGTTCAGTCTTTTAGCGTGGAGTGGTAAATCTGAAATACTATTTGCAATCGCTGTAATTTTTGACGACATAGCAGCAGCTTTTGCCACTGTTGCATTTGTTGCATTTATATCATTACTAGTTGATAGAACTTACACAGCAACTCAATATGCTCTATTAGCTTCAATAGGTACTGCTGGAAGAACTACATTAGCATCATCATCGGGTGCTCTAGTTGATTGGCTTAATGGGGACTGGGGGGTATTTTTTATCTTAACTGCTATAATGGTAATACCATCTTTAATTATATTATGGATAATAAGAAATAAATTAAAGATTAATGAAAAATAATTTTTTTTATAATTTTTCACTTGGAAATATAAATGCAAAACCTTCAAATAACTCTGAAACTTTATCGCAAATATTATATGGTGAAAAATTTAAGGTATTAAAAAAACAAAAAAACTGGGTTAAGATTAAAACCAATTTTGACAATTATATTGGTTATATTAAAAAAAATTATTTTTACAAAAATTTTAAGCCGACTTTTAAAATAAAAAAAACAAAATCTAGAATATTTATTAAAAAAAAAAATAAGTTTTTACCAACAAAAAATTATCTTTTCTTTGCATCTGGCATATCGGTTTTAAACAAAAATAAAAGGCTAATTGAGTTTAAAAAGGACAGATGGATAAAAAAAAGTGATATTGTTAAAATTGATCATCTTGAAAAAGATTATTTAAAAATAATGAAATTATTTAAAAGTAGTAAATATCTATGGGGTGGAAAAACATCTGATGGTATTGATTGCTCTGCTTTGATCCAAATTTACTTTTATTATAACAGAATATTTTTTCCAAGAGATACAAAAGATCAGATAAAGTTTTGTAAAAGAAAAAAAAGTAAAAAATTCTCTAAAGGAGATATAATATTTTGGAAAGGACATGTCGGTATATGTCTAAGTAAATCTAAATTTATTCATGCTTATGGACCAAAAAAGAAGGTGGTAGTAATGCCAACCAAACAAACAATTCAATTAATTGATAAAACTGCAAATCTAAAAGTTAAAAAAGTAAGTAATATTGGTAATTATTAATCTCTACCAAAGTCAGGTTTATTTACATCCTGTTTTAATTTGATTATTTTAGACCTAACTTTTTTTGTTTGAATTAATTTTTTAAGAATTGATTTATTATTTTTTGAATTAATGTCTGTCTTAAAAGATCTTAAATTTTTGATAAATATATCAATTGCTCTTGAAACATTTTTTCTATTATCAAAAAAAATGTCTCTCCACATAATTTCATTTGATGCAGCGATTCTTGAAAAATCTCTTAATCCACCTGCACTATATTTAATTAAGTCATATTTTTGCTTTTTCTCAAAATCTTGAGCTGATTTAACCAAATTGTAAGCTATTAAATGTGGTAGATGGCTTGTAATTGAAAATATTTTATCGTGTCTTTCCGCATTCATAATTACAGTTTTTGAACCCATTTTTTTCCAAAAAGAATTTAAAAATTTTAAATGTTTCATATTTATTTTCTTACTTTTAATCAATACACACCACTTATTTTCAAACAAATTTTCCTTACCATGCTCAGGCCCACTTACTTCTGATCCAGCTATAGGGTGACTTTGAATCCAGGATATTTTTTTTTTTAAATTTCTTTTAATTATTTCTGAAGACTCTATTTTTGACGAACCAACATCAGTAATAATTTGTTTTGTATTAAAATTATTGTTTAATCTTAATATCATCTTTTTGTATTCACTCATTGGCGTACAAAAAATAATTAGATTTGATTTTGCAACTACTTCTTGTAATTTATTTACGAGAGTTCCTGGCAACTTTAGTCTTTTGATCTTTGATATATTTTTTTTAGATTTTTCAAAAATAAAAATTTTTTTTGCTAATTTTTTTTTTGCAATTCTTTTTACTAATGAAGAACCTAACAAGCCACAGCCGATGATGAGCACATTTTTCATTAATTAAATATTCCTTTTACTGCTCGCATAAATTTTAAATTATCTGTTTTTGATCCAATAGTTAATCGTAACATATTTTTTATATTGTAGCCATTTTCTGTTGATCTTAAGATAATTCCTTTCATCTTTAATTTTTCATAAAAATATTTCGCTTTAAATTTACATTTCTCAAAATTTAATAATAAAAAATTAGCCGATATATTATTTGAATTAATTCCATATTGGTTAAGAAAATTTTTCAATTTTTTTGCATAAATAATATTGTGTTTAACTGAACGAGTTATAAACTTAGTATCCTTAAGAGACTCAATGGCAGCTTTTTGTGCTACCTCATTAACATTAAAAGGTGGCTTAATAACATTCAGTGCTTTAATAATTTTTTTTGAACCATATCCCCACCCTACTCTTAGAGAAGATAAACCGTATATTTTAGAAAATGTTCTCAAAATAAAGACATTTTGTTTATTTTTAAATAATTTTAATCCACTTTTATAATCATTATTTTTCATATATTCTGCATATGCATCATCCACTACTAGCAAAATATTTTTTCTCAATTTTTTTCTTAGCTCTAAAAGTTCAGAACTTTTAAGGTATGTCCCAGTTGGATTATTAGGATTTGCTAAAAAAACAATTTTCGTTTTTTTTGAAACATTTTTAATAATTTCAGGAATTGATACTTTAAAATTATTTTCTTTAGCAAAAACAACTTTTGCGCCAACTATTTTGGCATATATCCTGTACATTAAAAAACTATACTGAGGAAGAATAACTTCATCCCTAGGATTCAAAAATAATTGACATAACATTTGAATAACCTCATCAGATCCAGCACCACAAATAATTCTATCTTCATCACATTGAAACTTTTTAGATATTTGTCTTCTTAGGGCATTAGACTTACCATCTGGGTACCTAAAAAAACTCAAATTTTGATTAGACAAAACCTTTTTGGCCTTTGAGCTGACACCCAAAGCCGACTCATTTGCAGATAACTTTACAACTTGATGAAATCTCTTAAGAGTGGATTTGCCAGGCTCATAGGTTTCAATATTCAATTTCTTAAATCTCATAGTTGTCGTCTTTTATAAATTTTATGCCCTTTATAAATAAAAAAACATTTTTTTATATAGTTTAAGTGTAATTATTTTTAAAATTGACATACTAAATAACTTCTAGTACAAAATTTATGCGCTGATTTACCTGAATTGCGAGCGCTTTAAAAAAACCGCTAAAAAAGTTTTTTTTCTCACAATTCAACTTTCAGCATTTATTATGAGTATAAAACAAAATATAAAAACGTTGATTGTTGAAAAACCACTAAAATTAGACTGTGGTCAGACTATTAATAATTTTCCTTTAGCGTATGAAACTTATGGTTCACTCAATAATGAAAAAGATAACGCAATTTTAGTATTTCATGCTTTAACAGGTGACCAATTTGTTACAGGTATAAATCCAGTGACCAAAAAGGATGGTTGGTGGTCTTACGCAGTAGGCTCTGGCAAGTCGATAGACACAGATAAATATTTTGTAATCTGTGCAAATGTAATAGGTGGGTGTATGGGGTCTTTTGGGCCTGGCCATGAAAATCCCAAGACAAAAAAAATTTATGGAACAGATTTCCCAGTTATCACAATTAATGACATGGTGAATGCCCAAATTAATTTGTTGGATTTTTTTGGAATAAAAAAACTTTTTTCAGTAGTAGGTGGTTCAATGGGTGGAATGCAAGTCCTTCAATTTATTAGTAATTATCCTGATAAAGCTAAAACAGCAATACCAATTGCTTGTACTTCAAGCCATTCTGCGCAAAATATTGCTTTTAATGAACTTGGCAGACAAGCCATTGCGGCTGATCATAATTGGTCTGATGGAGATTATAATTTAAAAAATATTGTACCCGATAAAGGATTAGCTGTAGCTAGAATGGCTGCACATATTACTTATCTCTCAAAAAAAGGACTTCAAGAAAAATTTGGTAGAAAACTTCAAGAAAGAGATGATTTAAAATTTGGGTTTGATGCTGACTTTCAAATTGAAAGTTATCTTAGATACCAAGGTTCTGTATTTGTAGATCGGTTCGACGCAAATAGCTATTTATATATTACCAGAGCAATGGATTATTTTGATTTAGTAAAACAATTTAATGGTAATTTATCTGATGCTTTTAAAAATACTAAAGCAAAATTTTTTATAATATCCTTTACCTCAGATTGGCTTTATCCAACACAAGAAAATAAAGACATTGTAATTGCCTTAAACGCAGTTGGTGCAAATGTGGGTTTCGTCGAAATTGAGTCTGATAAGGGGCACGATTCTTTTTTGCTTAATGTTCCCGATTTCTTAAAAGCTCTAAAAAATTTTTTAGATAAATCTTATGCAGAAAAACATTCATGAAGCCAGAATATAAAATTATTTCAGATTTAATTGAGAAAGATGCAAAGGTTCTTGATGTAGGATGT
>CACPDT010000018.1 GCA_902632665.1 uncultured Pelagibacteraceae bacterium
GTCTTAAACTTTAATTCAAGTAATAAAAAGTTTTTAAATAAAATTACTTTTAAAAATTTTGTAAATGATATCCTGATAGCCTATTTTGGGTAAATCATTTTTTTTGGATTTACAATTCTATCAAAATCCTTTTCATTAATTAATTTTGTTTTTAAAGCTTCCTCTTTTAAGGTCGTGCCTTTTTTAAGGGCTGTCTTAGCTATTTTAGCTGAATTGTCATATCCGATGTGAGGAGCTAATGCAGTTACTAACATTAATGAATTATCTAAAAATTTTTTTATTTTTGCTTTATCTGCTTTAATTCCCTTTACACAATATAAAGCAAAATTTTTGGTACTATCTGCAAGGAGATCGATGGATTGTAAAATGTTGTGAGCAATTAATGGTTTAAAAACATTTAGCTCAAAATGTCCATGAGAGCCCGCCATTGTTATTCCATTGTGATTACCTATAACTTTTACACACACCATTGTCACTGCTTCTGATTGTGTTGGGTTTACTTTTCCAGGCATAATCGATGAACCTGGTTCATTTGCTGGTAAAATTATTTCACCATATCCAGCTCTCGGTCCCGATCCTAAAAATCTTATATCATTTGCAATTTTCATTAAACTAACAGCAGTAGTATTTAAGGTTCCAGAAAAATTTACTATTTCATCGTGAGCCGCCAAAGCAGCAAATTTATTTTTGGTTGGTTTAAAGGGTAGTTTGGTTATTTTTTTTATTTCGTTTATTACTTTTTTATCAAAACCTTTTTTACTATTAATTCCTGTGCCAACCGCAGTGCCACCTTGAGCTAAATAATAAATTTCATTTAAAGCGTTTTTAATCCTAAAAATACAATCTTCTAATTGAGATTGATATCCTGAAAACTCTTGTCCTAATGATAAAGGAGTTGCATCCTGAAGATGAGTTCTTCCAACTTTTACAATATTTTTAAATTGGGAAACTTTTTTTTTCAATTCCTTATTTAAAAGCTCAAGAGATGGCAGCAACTTATTTTTAGTTTCCATAGCTATAGCTATATGCATTGCCGTAGGAAATACATCATTGGTAGATTGAGATTTATTTACATGATCATTTGGATGAACAGGTTTTTTTGTACCTTTTCTTCCACCTAAAATTTCGATTGCTCTATTTGCAATTACTTCATTTACATTCATATTGGTTTGAGTACCAGAGCCAGTTTGCCAAACTTTTAGTGGAAAGTGTTCATTTAATTTACCACTGATTACTTCATTAGATGCTTTTACAATCGCACTAGAAATTTTTGGTGCAATCTGTTTTTCTTTTTTATGGACTATAGCAGCAGCTTTTTTAATGATTGCGATAGATTTAATTAAAACCGGCCTAACTAAAAACTCACCAATATCAAAATATTTTTTTGACCTTTGTGTAGAGGCTCCCCAATATTTATCATTAGGAACATTTATTGTTCCGATACTATCAAATTCTTTTCTTAATTTCATTGATTAATAGGCAAATTTCTAATTATTATAAACATACATTAATTTTATAGAACTTACAGGAGCATTATGTCAAATTTTAGCAAGGTTGGAATTTTTATGAAAACCTTTGGTCAAGAGGTTAAGAATAAACCTTCATTTAGTACAGATAAAATCAATAAATTACGATTAGATCTAATAAAAGAGGAATTGAGCGAGCTCACAGATGCAATGAATAATAAGGATTTATTAGAGGTTGCTGATGCTTTAACTGATATTTTATATGTTACCTATGGGGCAGGACATGCTTTTGGAATTGATCTAGATAAGTGTTTTGATGAAGTTCAAAATTCTAACATGAGCAAGTTAGATGATAATGGTAAACCAATTTATAATGAACATGGCAAAGTAATGAAAGGCCCAAATTATTTCAAACCAGATCTCACAAAATTTATTAATTAAATTTCTAATTTAAAATCAATCGCTGGTGCGCTATGAGTTATGCCACCAACAGAAATTCTATCTACACCAGTTTTTGCAATTGATTTAACTTTTTTGAGAATTATATTTCCCGAGGCTTCAGTTTGATAATATTTTTTTGCAAGCTTTACTCCTAATTTTAAATTTTTAATACTCATATTATCAAATAAAACACAATCAAATTTTAATCCAATTATTTTCTTAAGTTGTTTAATTGTGTCTACTTCTACAGTTATTTTCCTTCGTTTTTTATTTTTGATTGCCAAACTTACTAATTTTCTTATGTTTGAATTTGCAATGTGATTGTCTTTTATCAAAAATTCATCACTCAAGTTAAATCTATGGTTAGTTCCTCCACCTAATTTTACAGCATATTTTTGTATAACTCTTAAATTAGGTATGGTCTTTCTTGTGCAACAAATTTTACATTTTTTACCTGCTAATTTTACAAATTGATTTGTTTTTGTGGCTATGCCCGAGATATGAGATAAAAAATTTAGTGCAACTCTTTCTGCAATCAAAATATTTTTTTTATCTCCTTTAATGATTGCGATTGTTGAATTTCTTCTAACAAAAGATCCATCCTTTGTTTTTGTAATGAATTTAATTTTTTTATCGATAAGTAAAAAAGTATATTTTACAAATAGTAGCCCACCAATGACAGCATCCTGGTTAGATAATAATTTTGCTTCAATTTTTTTATTATTTTTAATTAATCTAGAAGTAATATCGCCTGATGGATATAAATCTTCATTAAGTGCAAGTTTAACATTACTTTTTATAAAATTTTCGCTAAGTTTTATTTGAGACACAAAAAGTTATCTGCCAATAGCAACCATTTTTTCAACTGACATTCTTGCTTTATTGATTGTTTCTTGATCCATAACAATCTCACCAGTTTCATTCTCTAAACAATCTAATATTTTTGGTAAGGTTATTTTTTTCATGTGAGGACACATGTTGCATGGCCTGATAAATTCTACATTTGGATTTTCGACTTGAATATTGTCACTCATTGAACATTCGGTAACCATCATAACTTTTTTAGGTTGATTATCTCTTACATAATTTATCATTCCTGAAGTTGATCCAGCAAAATCACTTGCTTTAATTACATCTGGTGGACACTCAGGATGAGCTATGATTTTTATCCCTGGGTTGCTCTTTCTAATATTTTGAATTTCTTTTTCGTTGAATTGATCATGCACAATACAAATTCCTTTCCAAGAAATGATCTCAACATCTGTTTGAGAAGCAACATATTTAGCAAGATAATCATCTGGTAAAAAAATTACTTTTTTAACTCCTAAGGATTTTACAATCTTTACAGCATTTGCAGATGTACAACACACATCTGTTTCTGCTTTTACATCTGCAGAAGTGTTAACATAAGAAACTACTGGAACTCCAGGATATTTTTCTTTTAATAATCTTACATCTTTTCCTGTAATTGAAGTTGAAAGAGAACAACCTGCTTTCATATCAGGTAGCAAGACTTTTTTATTTGGACTCATTAGTTTTGCAGTTTCAGCCATAAAATGTACACCAGCCATTACAATTATATCTGCTGAAGTTTTTGAAGCTTCCACAGCAAGAGCTAGAGAGTCTGCTGAGAAATCTGCAATACCATGATAAATTTCTGGGGTTTGATAGTTGTGAGCTAAAATTACTGCGTTCTTTTCTTTTTTAAGTTTATTTATTTTATGAATATAGGGGGCATGCACAGACCATTCAATTTCAGGCATAACTTTTGAAATTTTTTTATATATAGGATCTGTTGCCTGTTTTACTTCATGATTAAATTCCATAATAAAATTTATCAATTTGAAACCTACTTGTCATTGATTTAATGTGGGTCAAATTTGCGGCTATGCTGAAATTGGTAGACAGGCACGGTTGAGGGCCGTGTGGACCTAGTCCATGAGAGTTCGAGTCTCTCTAGCCGCACCAATATTTAAATTTTTAGCCATTCGGGCACGAAAACTCTAAAAGAACCATTTTTACCTTGAAATATTTTGCCCCTTTCAAAATTTGAATCTAAATATTTAATTAGGGCAAAAGGATACGTTTCATTAATTAAGACTTTCCCAATCTCAACATTATTATTTAAAACACTTTCATTCTCAATTAATTCTCCATCAATAATCTCGATTGGTAGTAATCTTTTTGAAAGCTTATTTTTTAATTTTATTCTAGCAGTATTTTCTTGCCCAACATAACAGCCTTTTTTAAAATCTATACCATTTAGCTCTTCAAAGTTACACTCAATACCAAATAATTTATTCTTCAATTTATTTAAGTCTTTTGGAACTATACCGAGTTTATGACTATGAATATGATAGTTTTCGATTTTATCGTTTTTAAGATTAAGTTTTTTCAAAGATAAATAAAGTTTTTCAAGATTAATTATAAGTCTAGCACCCAAGTGTTTATTTCTTGGATCTAAAAAAATCGGATCTTCTCTATACTTAAATGTAAAACCCAATATATCTTTTGCACCTTCAATAGATAAATATTTTTCGTATCCAAAACTAGCAACTACAAATTCGTTACTTAAATTAAGAATTTCTACTTTTGATCTTATTTTATATAAATTTAATTGTTTAAATATCTCTTCAGACTGAGATTTTTCACAATCAATGAAGTAACCCAATTTGTGTTTCACAACCATGAATTCATATAAAAATTTACCTTGTGGAGTAAACAACGACGCAAAACAACTAGAGTTACCTGTAACTTTATTAATGTCATTGCTAATCAGATTTTGCAAAAAATCTTTTGCATCTGAACCATTGACGTAAAGTATGGCTCTATCTTCTAATATATAAACACTATTATTCATATTTGATTGATATCTGATTTTAATATAATAACTTTTCTCAAAAATGTTAGATCTAATAATCAAGAATGGGAAATGTTATATTAATGGGAAGTTAGAAAATAAAGATGTTGCTGTTAAAGACGGTAAGATATCAAAAATTGGTGAAGTATCAGAAGAAGCAAAAGAAGTGTATGATGCAAAAAACCTAATAGTCTTGCCTGGATGTATTGATACCCAAACTCATTTTAGAGAACCAGGTTCAACAGATACTGAAGATCTTCACTCAGGAAGTAGAGCGGCAATTGCGGGAGGTATCACGGCAGTATTTGAAATGCCTAATACAAATCCACCCACGTCCAATATAAAAGAATTTCAAAGAAAATTAGATCTTGCGAAAAATAGAATGTATTGCAATTACGCATTCTATTTTGGTGCAACAGCCGAAAACGTTAATCAACTAGCAGAGCTGAAAGATTTAGAGGGATGCTGTGGTATCAAATTATTTGTGGGTTCATCGACAGGTAATCTTCTAGTAGCTCTTGAAGAAGACATTGATAAAGTCTTTCAACATTGTTCAAAAATAGTCGCAGTACATTCAGAAGATGAGGAAATTTTAAACAGGAATAAAAAATTAATTAAAAATGGAGATGTACATTCTCACCCTGTTTGGCGAAGTGAAGAATGTGCCATTTCCTCAACTAGAAGGATTGTCAGAATTGCTAAGAAATATAATAAGAAAGCTCACGTTCTTCATATTACAACCAAGCAAGAAATAGATTTTTTATCTCAACACAAAGGAAATATTACTTTTGAAATCACCCCGCAGCATTTAACAATATATGCACCAGATTGTTATGATAAACTTGGAACGTATGCGCAAATGAATCCACCAATTAGAGATAAATCTCATTACGATCGATTATGGTATGCGGTTAAAAACAATATTAATGACACCATTGGTTCAGACCATGCACCCCATTTAAAAGCAAACAAAGAAAAAGAATATCCCAATTCACCTTCAGGAATGCCAGGTGTTCAAACGCTCATGCCGGTTATGTTAAACCATGTTAATGATGGAAAATTATCACTTAATCAATTAATGAACTTAGTGTGTGAAAATCCAATCAAAATTTTTGGGATCAAGAATAAAGGATTTATTAAAGAGGGTTATGATGCAGATTTTACAATTGTTGATATGAATAAAAAGATTGTGATTAAAAATGAAAATATTGAGAGCAAATGTGGCTGGTCACCTTTTAATAATGTTGAGTTCAATGGAACACCTGTAGCCACTATTATTGCTGGTAAAACTAAAATGAAAGATGGAAAAATTTTAGGAGATCCAGAGGGAACCCCTCTTCAATTTGATTAATAGTTCATCATAATCTCACTAATCACAAAATCTTCTTGGACGTCGTTGTAATTAGCTACTACTAAAATCCTGTCTGAAACATATCCTCCAAGACAGACACTTCCTAATGTACAAGTTCTTTTATTACCCTCGGTAGATCCAGGGTTGAGATTGTTAAACACGTTTTTCCATTCATTGACGTTGTTAAAGTGATTGATGATTACTTTTGTTAAATTACGGGTAGTGGAGTTGCCAGGATTTAGAATTCTAGTACATTGATCGAAAGAAGTATCATTATTAAGATAAACTTCTTGTCCAAGATTGCATTTTTCAAACTCTGCTAAAATAAATTTCACTGCCATTTTTTGTCTTGAAATGAGGCTATTCTTTTTTGCCCCTGCAGTGTAACCATTATAAGCAACCACCCCTACAGCGGATAAAATACCAATGATGGCAACCACCACTAACAATTCTATTAAAGTAAATCCTTTAGGCTTCATTAATTAATAAATATTCTTTTTAAGAAAAATTTAAATTTATGTATTGATCATTTTGGGCTAAATACTTTTAACCGAAAAAGAATTAACAAGCACAACACCAATAACAATTAGAAATAACCCTAAAATTGCCTGCCAAGCTAAAGTTTGTTTGAAAAAGATGTAACCTAATATTGCAATGGTAAATATTCCAAGTCCGCTCCATGTTGCATAAACGATTGCTATTGGCAGTTTGTTCACCACAAAAGTAAGTAAATACAATGCACTTATATAAAAAATTGCAAGAAAAGTTGTTGGAATTAATTTGGTAAAGTTTTGAGACACTGGCAGCAACATGGTTCCTGCTACCTCGCAAAAAATTGCACCGATTAGAAATAAATAAGTTTTAAGCACTTTTTAGAATATTATTTTTGATTAAATCCTCTTTGATCTCATCTAAAATGGCTGGATCATCAATGGTTGGAGGCATTTTATATTCAACACTATCAGCTATTTTTCTTATTGTTCCTCTTAAAATTTTACCTGATCTTGTTTTGGGCAGTCTTTTAATCACAATTGCAACTTTAAAAGCAGCCACTGGTCCTATTTTGTCTCGCACCATTTGAATGCATTCTTTAGAAATAGTTTCATTATCTTTATCTACTCCTGCTTTTAAAACAATTAATCCAATAGGTAACTGACCTTTTAATTTATCAGCTATTCCAAGCACTGCACATTCAGCAACGGACTGATGTTCAGACAATACTTCTTCTATTGCACCTGTTGACAATCTGTGACCGGCAACATTTATAATGTCATCAGTTCTAGACATAATCCAGATGTAACCATCTTCATCAATGTGACCTGCATCGTAAGTTTGATAATACCCCTCATAATTTGACATATAATTTTCTTTATATCTTTGATCTGCATTCCATAGAGTTGGAAATGTTCCTGGTGGTAAAGGTAATTTCACTACAATATCTCCCATCTCATTTGGTTTGGCCAATGTTTGATCTGATTTTATAATTTTAACATCATAACCCGGTACAGCTTTACAAGCCGAGCCATATTTTGTTTTCATCATTTCTATACCAGTACAATTTGAACTAATCGCCCAACTGGTTTCAGTTTGCCACCAATGATCAATTACTGGAACTTTCAATAAATTCTCTGCCCATTTAATTGTATCTGGGTCAGCACGTTCCCCTGCAAGAAATAGACTTTCAAATTTACTTAAATCATATTTTGAAAAGAATTTTCCTTCAGGATCTTCTTTTTTAATAGCTCTAAAAGCTGTTGGCGCAGTGAACAAAGATTTTACTTTATAGTCAGAAATTATTTTCCAGAACGCTCCTGCATCAGGTGTGCCGACAGGTTTACCTTCAAACAATACTGTGGAGCATCCTTTGAACAATGGAGCATAGACAATATAGGAGTGACCAACGATCCAACCTATATCACTCGCTGACCACCAAATATCATGTTCATCAATGTTATAAATATTTTTCATCGTCCATTTTAATGCAACGATATGGCCACCAATGTCTCTAACGATACCTTTTGGAGTTCCAGTAGTACCTGATGTGTAAAGTATGTATGCAAATTCGTTTGAATTCATTTCAACACAATCAGTATCTTTAGCATTAGCATGGGCTTCATCCCAACTAATCTCCATTGGAGCATTTAATTTAACTTCGTGACCCTTTCTTTGAAATAAAATCATCTTACTTATCTTGTGTTGAGCTTGTTTGATTGCTTCATCTACCAAAGGTTTGTATTCAACAGTTCGTCCTGGTTCAAAACCACATGATGCGGTGACTAAAAGTTTGGCTTTACTATCGTCAATTCTACTTGCAAGCTCATTTGAAGCAAATCCACCGAACACGACTGAGTGTATTGCACCAATTCTTGCACAAGCGAGCATTGCAACAACCGCTTCAGGTATCATTGGCATATAAATAATAACTCGATCTCCTTTATTGACACCTTGATCCTTCAGTGCACCAGCAAACTTTGAAACTTTTGATTTTAATTCCTCGTAAGTGAACTTACTTTTGTTTCCTGTAATGGGACTATCGTAAATTAAAGCAGTTTTACTTCCTTTGCCTTGATCAATGTGAAAATCTAAGGCGTTGTAACATGTATTAGTCACTCCATCTTCGTACCATTTGTAAAAAGGGGGATTAGATTTATTTAAAATTTTTGTTGGTTTCTTAAACCAAAAGATGTCATCTGCAGCCTCTTGCCAAAATTTTTCAGGATCTTTTATAGAAAGATCGTAAATTTTACTGAATTTGTCTGACATAGTTATTTTGATTCGTTGTTATAATTTGTTGTGGTTTTTAAATCACAAATTGTATTTAATTTTAAAAAACAAGTAAAATCAATGTAAATTAATGACAATTAAGTCTTCAATTAAGTCTTTTAATTTGGTATTTAACCACAACTTTTGCTTAGGGCGACCTAAGCTTAGTTTATATAAACTAATAAAAACTAACTAAAGAGGGAGTTTTTTATGAAAAAACTTAAAATGTTTGCATTAGCAGCTGTTGCCCTTATCGGTATTACAGGTGTTGCAAACGCAGCGACCACTATGTTAGCTCAAGATGACTTTGTTGGGATATCTTTCTGGATAATTTCAATGGGTATGTTGGCTGCTACTGCTTTCTTCTTCATGGAGAGAGGTACAGTGGCTCCTGGCTGGAAAACGTCAGTAACTGTTGCTGGTCTTGTAACTGGTATTGCATTCATCCATTACATGTACATGAGAGATGTATGGGTGACTACTGGTGATTCACCTACAGTGTATAGATATATTGACTGGTTAATTACTGTGCCATTACAGATGATAGAGTTCTACTTAATTCTAGCAGCTGTAAGAAAAGCAAACTCTGGAATGTTCTGGAGATTGTTAATCGGTTCATTAGTAATGTTAATCGGTGGATATTTAGGAGAAGCTGGATATATCAACGCTACACTTGGTTTTGTAATCGGTATGGCAGGTTGGATATACATTCTATATGAAATATTCTCAGGAGAAGCTGGAAAAGCTGCTGCTAAGAGTGGAAACAAAGCACTTGTTACTGCTTTTGGTGCAATGAGAATGATCGTAACAGTAGGATGGGCTATTTACCCATTAGGTTACATTTTTGGTTACCTAACAGGTGGAGTAGACGCTGACTCACTAAACGTGATTTACAACTTAGCTGACTTTATTAACAAAATTGCATTCGGTCTAGTAATCTGGGCTGCTGCAGTAAGTTCAGCTGGTGCAAGAGCAAGATAATTACGCTTTAAAATAAATTTATAGGGCGAGTATGTTTTCACATACTTGCCCTATTTTTTTGCATAACTATATAATACTTATGGCAAAAATAACCTTCATTACTCACGATAATAAAAACCATACTGTTGACGTACAAAATGGATTAACAGTAATGGAGGGCGCAGTGCAGAATGATGTTCCTGGAATTGATGCAGATTGTGGAGGTGGTATGGCCTGTGCGACATGTCATGTGTATGTAAAAGATCAATGGTTTGATAAACTTCCTAACAAAGAAGATGGAGAAGAAGATATGTTAGATATGGCATTTGAACCAAAAAAAAATAGCAGATTGAGTTGTCAAATAATTGTTTCTGATGATTTAGATGGACTTGAAGTTAACATACCTTCCAAACAGTCATAAATGAATAAAACTGATGCATTAATAATTGGAGCTGGACCTACCGGACTATTTACAGCTCATCAATTAAAACTAATTGGACTTAATTGTGAAATTGTCGACAACTTAGATAAAATAGGTGGTCAATGTATAGAACTTTATCCTGATAAACCAATCTATGATATCCCAGCGGTTCCAGAATGCACAGGAGAAGAATTAACTAATAATTTAATTAATCAAATTAAACCCTTTGATATTAAAATACATTTAAGTGAAAGAGTAGATGAAGTAAAAAAAGAAGGTGACAATTGGATTGTTAAAACAAATAATGATAAAGAATTTTCAACTCCAAATGTAATAATTGCTGGAGGTGTAGGCTCTTTTGAACCTAGAAAATTTCCAGTAAAAGAATGTGAAAAATTTGAAAATAAGTCATTA
>CACPDT010000019.1 GCA_902632665.1 uncultured Pelagibacteraceae bacterium
ATCTAGCTTTTCCTTTTTTTTGTTTCTCTAATAACTTACGCTTTCTATCGGTAGCACCGCCACCATGAATTTTTGTTAAAACATCTTTTTTAAATCCTTTAATAGTCTCTCTTGCAATAATCTTACCTCCAATGGCTGCTTGAATTGGTATCATAAAATTATGCCTTGGAATTAGTGTTTTTAATTTTTCACATACCTCTCTCCCCGTTTTCTGAGCAAAATCCTTATGTATCATTATTGCTAAGGCATCTACAGTTTCACCATTTACCAATATACTTAGTTTTACCAAATCACCCTCACGATGGTCTAATATTTCATAATCAAAACTTGCATATCCGCTAGTCATTGATTTAATTCTATCATTGAAATCAAAGACAACTTCGTTCAATGGAAGCTCATAACTCAATACAGCTCTATTTCCAGAATAACTTAAATTAGTTTGTACTCCTCTTTTATCCTGACAAAGTTTAATAATTGATCCAAGATATTGGTCTGGTGTTATAATAGTTGCCTTAATCCATGGCTCTTCAATAAAATTTATTAGAGTTGGGTCAGGAAGACTTGAGGGGTTTTGTAAATCAATAATTTCTCCACTATTCAAATTAATCTTATAAACAACCCCAGGAGTTGTGGTAAGTAAATTAACATCAAATTCTCTTTCTAATCTTTCGGTGATTATTTCCAAATGAAGAAGACCCAAAAATCCACATCTAAAACCTAAACCCAAAGCAGAGGATGATTCTGGTTCAAAAGAAAAACTAGCATCATTCAATTGTAATTTTGCCAACCCATCTTTAAGTTTTTGATATTCAGAACTATCAACTGGAAATAACCCACAAAAGACGACAGGTTTACTTGGTTTAAAACCAGGTAGCGCATCTGGAATTGGTTTTGAAGCGTCACAGATAGTGTCACCAACTTTTGTTTCAGAAAGAATCTTTATTCCTGTTGTAATAAAACCTATTTCTCCAGTGTTTAATTCATCTATATTTTTTGCCTTTGGAGTAAAAACTCCAACTTTTTCAACAATATAATCCTGATTGGTAGAAAGCATTTTAATTTTCATATTTTTAGTTAATTTACCGTTAATAACTCTAACTAATATTACAACACCTAGATAAGTGTCATACCAACTGTCAACTAACAAACATTTTAAATCTTTTTCAGAAAACCCCTTAGGGCTCGGTAATTTATCTATAATTTGTTCCAAAATATCATTTATACCTTCCCCTGTTTTTCCTGAACATGGAATTGCATTTTCAGTATCAATTCCTATGACATCCTCAATTTGTTTTTTTGTTCTATCCAGATCAGATGCAGGTAAATCAACTTTGTTTAAAACTGGAATTATTTCATGATTAATGTCTAGAGCTTGATAAACATTGGCTAGGGTTTGAGCTTCAACACCTTGAGTACTATCAACAATCAATATTGACCCCTCACAAGCATACAAAGATCTACTTACCTCATAACTAAAATCCACATGACCAGGGGTATCTATTATATTTAAAATATAATTTTTTCCATTTTTTGCCTTATAGTTTAACTTTACTGTCTGTGCTTTTATTGTGATACCTCTTTCTCTTTCTATATCCATAGAATCAAGCACTTGTGATTTCATTTCTCTCTCTGTCAAACCACCACATTTATGAATTATTCTATCAGCTATTGTAGATTTCCCATGATCAATATGAGCAATGATTGCAAAATTTCTGATATTATCGATTGTACTCATTTAAATTTTAAGATCGAATTTTAGCACCTGTTTTATTTTCCACTGCTTCTATGATTGAATTATTAATTTTCTCTAAGTCCTTATCGTTCAAAGTTTTTTCTGATGACTGAATTGTTATGCTGATCGCTATAGACTTTTGGTTATCTGGAATATTTTCACCTTCATAAACATCAAAAACTTTTATATTGCTAATAAGATTTGGATTCACATTAGAAATTACGCTTATTAACTTTTGTGCTTCTACATCTTTATTGACTACAAATGCAAAATCTCGCTCTGATTTTTGAAAATCCGATACAGCAAACTTCAATTTTTGATCTTTCAATGTTTTTCTTGAAAGTTTTAAATTTTCTAAAAAGATTTCAAAACCTATTAAATTTTCAGTTTTAATATCTATTTTTTTTAGAATATTAGGATGAATTTCACCAAAATAAGCTGCAACTTTATCTTTACTATGGTCTAAGAAAATTCTACCAGACTTGCCTGGATGATAATAATTGGGTGTTTTGCTATCAATAAAAAAATGATCAGAATTATAACCTGCTTCGCTCAAAGTTTGTACTACATCTCTTTTTGCATCAAATAAATCAATATTTCTCTCTTTATCGATCCAAGAAAGTCTTGATTTTTTCCCAGCTGACAAACCACAAACTACTGTCTTTTGTTCACCTGGGTTAGAACCAGTAAAAATAGGACCTATCTCAAATATTGATAAATCTTTAAAACCTCTATCCAAATTTTTACTCATATACATGATTAAATTTGAAAATATAGAATTCCTTAAAACTCCCAATTCAGAGCTTATGGGGTTTACAATTTTAATTTCTTCAACAGCCTCTCTAAAGTGATCGTTATAATTTTGATCTGTAAATGACCATGTTATTGTCTCTAAATAACCCTTTGAAGCAATTGCTCTTTGTAAGAAATGGAATAATCTTTGAGTTTGAGTTAAGGTAGATTTAGATCTATTTTTAATTGGGTCTATAGTTTTTATTTTATCATAACCACTTATTCTCACCAACTCTTCAATAATGTCTATTTGCTGTGAAATATCTGGTCTCCAGGAAGGAACTGTCAACTTTAAAGAATTTTTTTCTTTTTTAATAATAAAACCAAGATCAGTCAAAATTCTTTGGATTTCCTTTTCAGAAATTTTAAATCCAACTATATTTTCAAAAGAATTTACATCAAAGTTTATAATTTTGGATTTATAAGATTCAGTTTTTTGAATGTCGATTTTACTAACTTCACCACCACAAATTTCTTGAATTAGTGATGATGCTTTCTTTAAACCAGTTTCGATGGATAATGGATCAATTCCTCTTTCAAATCTAAATTTTGCATCTGTATCTAAGTTCAATTTTTTTGCCGTATTTCTAATTGATCTTGGATCAAAATAAGCAGACTCTAATAATATATTTTTTGTATCAAATTCTGTGCCTGATCTTGTGCCCCCAATAATTCCACCTAATCCTAAAACTCCTTTGTTGTCACTAATAACACACATACCTTTTTCTAACTTATAAATTTTATTGTCCAGTGCTGTAAATTCTTCTCCAGATTTTGAGTTTCTTACAAATATCCCTTTTTCAATTTTGTCGGCATCATATGCGTGTAATGGTCGATTTATATCAAGCATTACATAATTTGTTATATCAACAATAGCTGAAATAGGTTTTTGACCAACTGAAATCAATTTGTCTTTGAGCCATTGAGGACTTTCAGTATTTTTTACATTTTTAATTAAACAACTTCCAAAAGCACTACACCCTTGTCCTTTCTCTTTTTTAATCTTAACTTTTAAAGTTTGTTTTGTTTTTAATTTAATTTGTTTCTCTTTAGATACTATTAAACTTCCAAAACCTGAAGCTGCAAGATCTCTAGCTATTCCCTTCACTCCAAGACAATCTGGTCGATTAGGTGTAATAGATAAATCAATAAGATTAGATTTTGATTTTGAAAAATAACTTTTACCAATATTTTTTTCATATTTTCTAGGTAATTCGATAATACCATCACTCTCATCAGATAAATTTAACTCAGACTCAGAGCAAAGCATTCCGTAAGAGGTTACACCTCTAATTTTTACTATTTCTAATTTTGTGTTAGTCTTTGGGATAATTGCACCTGGAGGTGCATATATAGTAATAAGTCCTTCACTCGCATTGGCGGCACCACACACAACTTTTTTTAGCTCTTTCTCACCAACGTTTACGTCACAAACTTTAAGTCGATCTGCGTTTGGATGTTTTTCTGTCTTAATAATTTTTGCAACTTTAAATAATTGATTATCAGATGAAAGACTTTCCACACTTTCTACCTCTAATCCTATATTGGTAAGTTGTTCTAAAAGATTTTTTTCTTTTAGATTAGTTTTTAAATGATCTTTTAACCAATCAAATGTGATTTTCATCTACTTAGGCCTCTATAGTTTGTAGGTACATCTAAAGGATCAAATCCAAAATGATTTAACCATCTATAATCACAATCAAAGAAAGCTCTAAGATCATTAATTCCATATTTTAACATCGCCAATCTATCAATTCCTATTCCAAACGCATAACCTTGAAACTTAGTTGGGTCGACCTTAACATTTTTTAAAACATTTGGATGAACCATCCCACAACCTAGTATTTCTAGCCACTGATCACCTTCCCCTATAATAATTTTTCCATCTTTGATTTCATATCCAATATCAACTTCCGCAGATGGTTCTGTGAAAGGAAAATGACTGGGCCTAAATCTCATCTTTATTTTTTTTACTTCAAAAAATTCTTTGATAAAATAATTCAAACAACCTTTTAAATGACCCATATTTATATCCTTGTCTATATGAAGACCCTCAACTTGATGAAACATTGGTGAATGTGTTTGATCACTATCAGATCTGTATGTTCTACCAGGTGCAATTATTTTAAAAGGTGGTTTGTCTTTTAACATTGTTCTAATTTGAACAGGGGAGGTATGAGTACGCAACAATCTTTCTTTTTTATCATCAAGATAAAATGTATCATGCATATCTCTTGCTGGATGATTGTCTGGAGTATTTAAAGCAGTAAAATTGTTATATTCATTTTCAACATCTGGTCCTTCCTCTACACTAAAGCCTATTTCAGAGAATATAGAAGATATTTCATCAATTGTTTGTGATACTGGATGAATTTTACCTTTTACAAATGATCGCTCTGGTAAAGTAACATCAATTTTTTCTTTTTCCAATTTTTCATTAATATTTGCTTTTTCTATTTCGTTTATTTTTAAATTTATAAGATCATGAAGTTCATCCTTAATTATATTCAAATCAGATGCGAATTTTTTTCTTTCTGTGACATCAATAGTACCTATTTTTTTAAATTGAGATGAGACCAACCCATTTTTACCAAATAGATCAGATTTAATTTTATTAAGTTCTGCTAGATCTAAATTACCTTTTAATTTTGATATAAATTCGTCTCTTATTTTTTTTAGATCAGACATTTTTACAGATTATTTCTTCAGCGGAATAAAACAATAGTGAAGATTAATTTAAAGCAGATTGTGCTTTTTGGACAATAGTTTTAAAGGCTTCTGGGCTATCGTAAGCTATCTCAGCTAAAATTTTTCTATCAATTTTAATTCCACATTTATTTAAACCATAAATAAACTTGGAATATGTCAAACCCTCAGCTCTTACACCCGCATTGATTCTTTGTATCCATAATGATTTGAAATCTCTCTTCTTATTTCTTCGATCTCTGTATGCATATTGCATAGCTTTTTCCATAGCTTGCTTTGCAACTCTAATAGTATTTTTTCTTCTTCCCCACTGACCTTTTACAGCTTTTAAAACTTTTTTATGTTTAGCTTTACTTGTTACGCCTCTTTTAACTCTTGCCATTTTAACCCCTTAAGCTGTAAGGCATATACGATTTAACAATTTTACCATCTTGTTTTGACATCGCGGTAGTGCCCCTAAGTTTTCTTATTTGAGAATTAGTTCTTTTTATCATGCCGTGCCTCTTTCCAGCCTGGGCCATCATAACTTTCCCTCTAGCTGAAATTTTAAATCTTTTTTTTGCTGAGCTTTTTGTTTTTAATTTTGGCATAATTGGACGAGTTTATACAAAGAATGTAGAAAATTTACAACCTATATTAAAGCCTATAAAGGTTGAATTACCATAATCATTTGCTTCCCATCAAACTTGGGGTGCAATTCGACTTTACCAATATCTTTCATATCTTCTTTAATTTTGGCCATCAGTTCATTTCCTAAATGAGAGTGTTGAAGTTCACGTCCTTTAAATCTAATGGTGAACTTTACTTTATCACCTTTGGCAATAAATTTTTTAGCATTTTTTACTTTAAACTCATAATCGTGCGTTTCAGTTACTGGTCTCATTTTAATTTCTTTTAAAGCAATTATTTTTTGTTTCTTTTTTGCAAGGTTTGCTTTTTTTTGTGCATCATATTTATATTTACCCATGTCCATAATTTTACAAACTGGGGGATTGGCATTTGGGGCAATTTCAATTAAATCCAAACCTTGATTTTTTGCCATTGAGATTGCCTCATTAGTATTTAAAACACCTAAGTTTTCTCCATCACTTGCAATGACTTGAACCTCGGGTGAGGAAATTCTGTTATTTGATCGGGGTCCACGATCCTTGGTTCTTCTTTGAAAATAGTTTTGCTTAAAATCTGCCACTTAAATATTTGAAGGTGCTTTGTTTAAAGCAGAAAATTTTTTTAGAAATGAGTTTAGTTCCATATTTTCTTGTTTATTTGAATCCAATCTTCTAATGGTTACTGAGTTACTGTCAACTTCTTTTTTACCACAAATTATTAAAAGAGGTATTTTTGCTAATGAATGATCTCTTATTTTATAATTTAAATTGTGATTTTTTAAATCAACCATCGATGTAATACCAGCTTCTCTTATCTTATTGGAAACTTTTTTTGCGTATTCTTCAAAGTCTTCGGAAATAGGTATAACAACTGTTTGTAACGGAGATATCCAAAATGGAAATTTTCCAGCATAGTTTTCAATCAGAATACCTATAAATCTCTCAAGTGATCCAAATAATGCACGATGTAACATAACGGGAACTTTTTTAGTGCCATCTTTATCTACGTATGACGCATCTAGTCTACCAGGTAAATTTAAATCAACTTGGACTGTTCCACATTGCCAATCTCTTCCTATTGCATCTCTTAAAACAAATTCTATTTTTGGACCATAAAATGCTCCCTCACCTTTATTAATACTATACTCAAGTTTAGAAGCTTTGACTGCCTTTAACAAAGATGCTTCAGCCTTGTCCCAAATCTCATCCTCACCAACTCTTACCTCTGGCCTATCAGCATATTTAAGAATTACATTTTCGAAACCTAGATCTTTATAAATTTCTAATATCAAATTTGTAACATTTAAACATTCACTTGTGATTTGATCTTCGGAGCAAAAAATATGAGCATCATCTTGAGTGAATGCTCTTACTCTTAATAACCCATGTAAAGCACCAGATGGTTCATATCTATGAACTTTTCCAAACTCAGTAATTCTTAGAGGTAAATCTCGATAACTTTTAAGACCTTGATTAAATACTTGAATGTGCCCAGGACAATTCATTGGTTTAATTGCAAAAACTTTTTCATCAGGAGTTTCTGAGGTGTACATATTTTCCCCATATTTTTCCCAATGTCCTGATTTTTCCCACAATAGTCTGTCTAAAACCTCAGGAGTATTTACCTCTTTATATCCAGCTAAGTCCTGTTTAGCTCTCATGTAATTAATCAATTTTTGAAATAGCGCCCATCCTTTTTCATGCCAAAAAACAGAGCCTGGACTTTCCTCTCTAAAGTGGAAGAGGTCCATTTCTTTACCCAATTTTCTGTGATCCCTTTTTTCTGCTTCTTCAATTCTTTTCAAATAATCGTCTAGATCTTTTTGTGAAGCCCATCCAGTTCCATAAATTCTTTGAAGCATCTCATTTTTTGAGTCTCCCCGCCAATAAGCACCTGCTACTTTTGTAAGTTTAAAATATTTTCCAATTCGTCCAGTTGATAAAAGGTGGGGACCTCTACACAAGTCATACCATTCACCATGGTAATAAATAGAAACCTCATTATCCTCAGGTATCATATCAACAAGTTCTACTTTATATTTTTCACCAAGTGCTGAATAATGTTTTTTTGTTTTTTCTCTTTCCCAAACCTCTCTCCTGGTTTTTTCATCTTTTTCAATTATCTCTTTCATCCTGATTTCAATTTTTTCAAGATCATCAGGTGTAAATGGTTCCTCCCTCGAAAAATCATAATAGAACCCATCTTTAATTGCTGGCCCAATTGCTAACTTTGTTCCTGGAAACAATTCTTGAACTGCCATTGCCATGATATGAGTAGTGTCATGCCTTATCGCATCAAGTCCCTCAGGATCTTTTGCTGTGAAAATTTTCACTGAGCAATCATCTTTAATTTGAAAATATAAATCTTTTAATTCTCCATCTACACTCATTATTAAGGCTTGTTTAAATAGAGATTTGCTGATTTTTTCAGCAATCTCTAATCCAGTTACATCTTTTGCAAAGTTTAATTTTTTTCCGTCTGGTAAGGTAATTTTTGGCATTTAATTAAGTAGTCTCTTATACTCTGAATAAGTAGAAAAACACATTTTTTCAACATTAAATTTTTTTATGATATTTTTTCTCCCCTCTTTTCCCATTAACTCCAAAGAACTTTCATCCATGGTCATTGCCTGGATAATTTTTTTACTTAAAGCGCCTGGGTCTCCAGACTCGAATAAGAATCCAGTTTTTTCGTTTATAATTGTCTCGTTCGATCCACCAATGTTACTAGCAATAATGACTTTTTCCATTGATTGCGCTTCTACCGCTACTCTTCCAAAAGCCTCGGGTTCTATTGAGGCTGAAACTACAATATCAGAAATATTGTAAGCTAGTGCCATATCTTTACAATGATCTACAAATTTTATTTGATCTTTTAAATTATATTTTTCAGTCAAATTAATTAACTTTTTTTTATACATATCTCTTCCTTGATCACTTCCTAATATTACAACATGAAATGCTTCATAACCTAATTCAATTTTAACTAAATTTAGAGCCTCAATAAATAATTCCTGTCCTTTCCACGAAGTAAGCCGTCCTGGCATTAGAATTATCTTTTTTTTATTATTTATATGCCATTCCTCTAAAAGTTTGTTTTCATCAATCTCTAGTTTGGTTGTGGGATCAAAATAATCTACATTTATACCCCTGAATATAACTAAAAATTTTTTTTTAGAATTTAAGAATTCTGGGTAATTTTCTTGTATGTGTGAAAAAATAAAATTAGATCCAGCTATTACTAAGTCTGACCTTACCATTACTGAGTTATAAAATTTCTTTAATTTACCTCTAAAATTATAGGTCCCATGAAATGTAGTTACAAACTTTCTTCTAGTAATTTTCGTAGCAAATAAACAAGACCAAGCTGGTGCTCTACTTCTTGCGTGCACTATGGAAATATTGAAAACTAAAATTATTCCCACTAAAATAATAGAATTCATTAAAATCATTAAGGGATTTTTGCTATGAACAGGTAGCCTTATTAATTTTACTTTTTTTTTATCAATAAATTTTGTTAATTCACCACCACTAGTTACAATAAATGATTTACAATTATTTTCGGGTAAGAAATGTGCAATATCATAACAACCCGTTTCTGCTCCACCATAACCTAATTTTGGGATTACCTGCAAAACATTTATATTAGATGACATTTGATATATTTATATAATAATAGGTAAAACTAATAAACTTTTATGACAAACTTTAGCTATTTTAAGATTTCTTATAGTCACAAAATTAGATATTTAAAACTTTATCAAAAAAAAGCGACATACATCGTTTTTTTGCATGGTTTTAAGTCGGATTTAGAGGGAAAAAAACCCCGAACATTTTATAAATTTGCAAAAAAAAATAAACTAGGTTTTCTTGCTCTAGAATATTCAGGTCATGGTAAATCAACTGGAAAATTTATTAATGGTAATATTTCAAAATGGACTAGAGATACAACCCTTATGATCAAAAAAATTGTAAAAAAAAATAATATGATATTAATTGGATCAAGTATGGGTGCCTGGATATCTTTAAATCAATTTAAATTTTTTAAAAATCAAATAAAAGGATTTTTGGGGATAGGATCAGCGCCAGAATTTCTTGAAAAACTTATGTGGAATAAATTTTCCAAAAAAATGAAAATTGATATCAAAAAAAATGGCATCATTAATCTTAAGCATGG
>CACPDT010000020.1 GCA_902632665.1 uncultured Pelagibacteraceae bacterium
TCTGAAGTTGGACAGGTTTTGTCTGTAGGTGATGGTATAGCAAGAATTTATGGCCTTGATAATGTTCAAGCAGGAGAAATGGTAGAATTTTCTGATGGATCAAAAGGAATGGCTTTAAATCTAGAAAGTGAAAATGTTGGAGTTGTAATTTTTGGTGATGACCGGAATATTAAAGAAGGTGATGTTGTAAAAAGAACTGGAAGTATTGTAGATACTCCTATTGGAAAAGAGTTGTTAGGTAGAGTAGTAGATGGATTAGGAAATCCAATTGATGGGAAAGGTGCTTTGGACAAAGGCATTAAAAAAAGTAGAGTTGAAGTTAAGGCACCAGGAATAATTCCAAGACAATCTGTTAGCGAACCAATGCAAACAGGTCTAAAATCAATCGATAGTCTTGTACCAATTGGAAGAGGTCAACGTGAGTTAATTATTGGAGATCGTCAGACGGGCAAAACTGCTGTAGCAGTTGATACAATTATCAATCAAAAAAAAATTAACGAGTCAGGTGACGAAAAACAAAAACTTTATTGTATTTATGTTGCAGTCGGTCAAAAACGTTCAACTGTTAGACAAATTCAAAAAACTTTAGAAGAAGCTGGAGCAATGGAATATACAACTATAGTTGCAGCAACAGCATCTGACTCAGCTCCGCTTCAATTTTTAGCTCCTTACACTGGATGTGCAATGGGAGAATATTTCAGAGATAATGGAATGCATGCACTGATTATTTATGATGATTTATCTAAGCAAGCAGTCGCTTATCGACAAATGTCACTGATCTTAAGAAGACCACCAGGCAGAGAAGCATACCCAGGCGATGTATTCTATCTTCATAGTAGATTACTGGAAAGGGCTGCTAAATTAAGTGATGAACACGGCGGAGGTTCATTAACAGCTCTTCCGATCATTGAAACTCAAGGTGGAGACGTTTCTGCTTACATTCCAACTAATGTAATTTCAATTACTGATGGACAAATTTTTTTAGAAACTGAGTTATTTAACCAGGGTATAAGACCAGCAATTAATGTTGGGCTCTCTGTTTCTAGGGTTGGATCAGCAGCGCAAACAAAAGCGATGAAAAAAGTATCAGGATCAATGAAACTTGAATTAGCACAATATAGAGAAATGGCAGCTTTTGCTCAATTTGGATCAGATTTAGATGCCTCAACTCAACAGCTTTTAAATAGAGGATCAAAGTTAACTGAGTTATTAAAACAGAAACAATACTCACCGATGACAGTTGCTGAACAGGTGATATCTGTATTTTGTGGAGTTAAAGGATATTTGGATGATATTGACTTAAAAGATATTGCTGAATTTGAAAACAAGATCATTGAGAGATGTAAATCTGATAAACCAGAATTAATCGAGTCTATTCAGAGCTCAGGTAAATTAGAAGAGGCAACAGAAAAAAGCTTAATTGATGTAATTACTAATCTTAAGAAAAACTTTAAATCTTGATTTATTTATGGCTAGTTTAGACGATCTGAAAAAAAGAATAACAAGTGTAAAATCTACACAAAAAATTACAAAAGCTATGAAAATGGTTGCTGCAGCTAAACTAAAAAGAGCTCAAGATAGCGCAGAAAAAGGAAGGCCATATTCTGAAAAAATGAATAATATAATTTTGAATTTATCTAGTGGTATCTCAGATAAAGAAACAGCTCCAAAATTACTATCTGGCTCAGGTAAAGAACAAATTCATCTTTGTGTTGTTATGACGTCAGACAGAGGTTTATGTGGAGGTTTTAATGCTAATATAATTAAAAAAGCTAAAAGTTATTTTACTAAATTGAATAAAGAGGGTAAGGAATTGAAGATTATTACTGTTGGTTCTAAAGGTAACGATCAATTAAAAAGAGTTTATGGGGATAAAATAATTGAGAACATTTCTTTTAAAAATTCAAAAAACGCAAATTACTTTGATGCAGAAAAAGTTGGAAAAATTATAATTGAAAAGTTTCAAAAAGAAGAGTTTGATATTTGTACCATTTTTTATAATCAATTTAAAAATGTAATAACCCAAATACCTCAGGCTCAACAAATCATCCCGTTAAATACAAAAAGTGATGATCAAAACAATTCAGAAGATAACTATGAATTTGAACCAGACGAGGATGAAATTTTAAGTAATTTATTACCAAAAAATATTTCGACTCAAATATTTAAAGCGATGTTAGAAAATTCAGCTAGCGAACAGGGTGCAAGAATGAGTGCAATGGATAACGCAACTCGAAACGCGGGTGAAATGGTTGACAAACTTACTATTGAATACAATAGAAGTCGTCAGGCAGCAATTACAAAAGAACTAATAGAGATAATATCAGGAGCGGAAAGTTTATAATTATGAGCAAAGGAATAATAACACAAGTTATAGGAGCAGTTGTTGATGTAAAGTTTGAAGGTGATTTACCAGAAATATTAACAGCTTTAGAATGTAAAAATGGCAATAATAGATTAGTACTTGAAGTAGCACAACACTTAGGTGAGTCGACTGCAAGAACTATTGCGATGGATGCTACTGAGGGATTAAAAAGAGGTGATGAGGTAATAAATACGAATGCTCCAATTAAAGTGCCGGTAGGACCTGAAACTTTAGGAAGAATTATAAATGTTGTTGGAGAGCCTATAGACGAAAGAGGAGAGGTAAAAACAAAAGAAAATTGGCCAATTCATAGACCAGCTCCAGAATTTAACGATCAGTCAACAGAGACAGAAATACTTGTAACTGGTATCAAAGTTATTGATCTTTTAGCTCCATATGCAAAAGGAGGAAAGATAGGTTTGTTTGGTGGTGCGGGTGTTGGAAAAACTGTTTTAATTATGGAATTGATCAACAACGTTGCCAAAGCTCATGGTGGCTTTTCGGTTTTTGCTGGTGTAGGTGAAAGAACTAGAGAAGGGAATGATCTTTATCATGAAATGATGGAATCAGGGGTAATAAAATCTGAGGGTCCTGGATCTAAAGCTGCTTTAGTTTATGGACAAATGAATGAACCTCCAGGAGCAAGAGCAAGAGTGGCGCTAACAGGATTAACTGTAGCAGAATATTTTAGAGATCAAGAAGGACAAGATGTTCTTTTTTTCGTTGATAATATATTTAGGTTTACTCAAGCAGGTTCAGAGGTATCAGCATTACTAGGAAGAATACCATCTGCAGTGGGATATCAGCCAACATTAGCAACTGATATGGGAAATTTACAAGAGAGAATTACAACCACTAACAAAGGCTCAATTACATCAGTACAGGCAATTTATGTACCTGCTGATGATTTGACTGATCCCGCGCCAGCAACTTCATTTGCTCATTTAGATGCAACAACTGTACTTTCTAGACAAATAGCTGAAATAGGTATTTATCCTGCAGTTGACCCATTAGACTCAACTTCAAGAATTCTTGATCCTAGAATTGTTGGTGATGAGCATTATCGAGTAGCTCGTGAAGTGCAAAAAATATTACAAACATATAAATCATTGCAAGATATTATAGCTATCTTAGGTATGGATGAATTATCAGAGGAAGATAAACTAGTCGTAGCAAGAGCTAGAAAAATTCAAAGATTTTTATCTCAACCTTTCTTTGTGGCTGAGGTTTTTACAGGATCACCTGGAAAACTAGTTGATTTAGAGTCCACAATTAAGGGTTTTGATGCAATATGCAAAGGTGAGTACGATCATCTTCCAGAGGCAGCATTTTATATGGTTGGAACCATTGAGGAAGCCATCGAGAAAGCTGAAAAAATGTCTAAAGATGCAGCAGCTTAATGAGTGATGAATTTAAAATTGAAATAGTTAATCCAGAGAAATCCTTCTTATCAAAAGAGGATGTCAATGAGGTAGTTGTTCCTGCATTTGAAGGAGAAATGGGGATATTAAAAGATCATATTTCTATAATTTCATTTTTAAAACCAGGTATTGTTACCATTCAAGCAAAATCTGGTGAAGAAAAGTATTATGTTGAGGATGGGATTATTGAATTTAAAAATAATACTTTATCCATTTTGACTAGCTACATCTTAAATCTAAAAGATATTGAGAAAAATAAGTTACAGGAATTATTAAAAAATGCAGAGGAAGAATCTAATAAACCAGAAATTAGTGATCAATTGAAATATTTGGCTGATCAAAAAGTTGAAACTTTAAAATCAATCAATTAATTATCGATTTTATTTTTTCTTTAAGTTCTTTGTAAACATGATATTTGAAATCCACTACCACTTCAGTTATTTTATCTAATTCAATCCATTTCCATTCTAAAAATTCTGGTTTATTTGTTTTAATATTAATATCTTCATCTTTACCTAGGTATCTCATCAAAAACCATTTTTGTTTTTGTCCCTTATATTTACCTTTCCAAATAATACCCAATAAATTTTTTGGTAGCTCATAGGTAATTGTGCCTTCTATTTCTTTTACAAGTTCTACATTCTTGATACTTGTTTCCTCCTCTAATTCTCTATATGCAGCGGCTAAAAATTCTTCTCCATCATCTACTCCACCCTGTGGCATTTGCCAAAAATTTTTTGGATTATCTATTCGTTTTGCTACAAAAACTTTATTCTCCTTGTTAAGGACAACAATTCCCACTCCACTTCTAAGTGGCAGATTTCTGAATTTTTCTTCCATGTTAGCCTTTGAGAAGTTTAATGGCGTATTCTAACTGATTGTCTGTCTCAGTTTTGATTCTGAAATCATCATTTTCCTCATCAATTTCTATATCTGGAGATACACCAACTTCAGAAATAGATTTTCCGGAAGGAAGATAATATTTAGCTACTGTGAGCCTAATTGCTCCATCATTTTTAAGGGGGATGATAGATTGTACTGACCCTTTACCATAACTATTTTCACCTAATAAAATTGCTCTTTTGTGATCTTTGAGGGCTCCCGCAACTATTTCTGATGCTGAGGCAGATCCATAGTTGATAAGAACAATCAAGACTTTTCCATTTGTAAGGTCACCTTTTTTTGCAAACCATTTTCTATTTTCAGAAGGTTTTCTACTTTTTGTGGACACGATCTCTCCATTATCTAAAAAAAAGTCAGAGATTTTTATTGCTTGAGAAAGTAGTCCGCCAGGATTGTTTCTTAAATCTAAAATGTATGACTTAACATCTTTATTTTTTTCTAATTTTTTAATTTCTCTTTCTATTTGTTTGCCACTATTTTCATTAAACGAGGTTAGTCTTAAATAACCTATATTTTTTTCTAAAATGTCAGCTTTAACGGATTGAATTTGTATAATCTCTCTTACAACATTAAATATTAGAGCTTTTCTCTCCCCACGTCTTCGAATTGTGAGTTCAATTCCTGATCCAACTGGCCCCCTCATTAAATCAACAGCTTCGCTGAGAGATTTGCCCTGAACTTGAACATCATTAATTTTAACAATATAGTCGCCTGCTTTAATCCCTGCTCTAGATGCTGGCGTGTCATCTATGGGAGAAATGACTTTTACAACACCGGACTCCATACTCACCTCAATACCAAGACCCCCAAATTCACCACTAGTCTCAGTCTGCATTTCATTAAATATTTCTGGAGACATGTATGCCGAGTAAGGATCAAGAGATTGTAGAAGGCCATTGATTGCAGAGTCCATACTCTCAGATTGATTAATTTCATCTACATATTCTTTATTGATTTTTTCAAGAACTTCTCCAAATAAATCAATTTTTTTGTAAATATCATTTTCAGCAGAATTCACTTGCTGAAATAGAAAACAAAATAAAAATAATGTTAATACTTTTTTCATTAGATAATTAATTTTTCTTTAGGTATTAGCTCTGACCACATTTTTTCAAGTTCATAAAATTTTCTTTTTTCTGGGTGAAAAATATGAACAATTAAGTCTATACCATCTATTAATTTCCATTCACTACTATCTGCGCCCTCAATTTTTGAATTTTTTATGCCATTATCTTTGAATTTTTCCAAAACTTGCTCGGATAAAGATTGTATGTGCCTAGATGAAGTGCCGCTCGCAATAATCATAAAATCAGCCATAGAACTTTTGTCTTTGAGATCTATGCTTATTATGTCTTGAGCCTTGTTAATATCCAATGTTTTGATGATAGAATTTTTAAGATCTGAAATTTTATCCATTAATTAATTTTAGACTATCAAATTTTCCTTAATTGAGAAGATGAAATATTGACTTTATTAAAATAAACAAATTTAAATTTCTCACTTTTAAGGGTTTTATATGTCTTAGAATTTAATGATTTTTTCTTATATCCATATCTATCAAAAACTAAGATATTACATTTTTCTGAGATCTGTTTCCATTTATGCCATTTATGGAAATTAACTAAATTATCTGCACCCATTAAGAAGAAAATTTCATTTTTTTTATTTTTGTTTAAGTAATTTATTAGGTTTATTGTTTTATTTGATTTAATTTTATTTTCATAAAATTTGACCTCAATAAATTTATTTTTTTTAATAATCTTTTTACATCCTTTAATTCTAGATTGCAGGCTTAAAGAACTTTTTATTTTAAAAGGATTTTTTTTAGTTATAGCCCATATAATCTTTTCAAGTTTAAATCTTTTTACTGCTTCTTTAGATATAGCTAGATGACCATTGTGAGCAGGATCAAATGAACCACCTAAAATTCCAATTCTTTTTTTTTTCAAATTCAAATTACTTCCTTACTTGGCCTTTGCTAGTGACTTGATATTTATAGGAAATAAGTTGATTAAGTCCTACGGGACCTCTAGGTGGAAGTGTGTTGGTTGAGATTCCCACCTCGCCACCAAACCCAAATTCACCTCCATCTGCAAATTGTGTTGAAGTATTGTGCATAGCAATTGAACTTTTTACCTCATTTAAAAATTTTTTTGCTGCTTTTTTGTTTTGAGTAATAATACAATCCGTATGCATGGTTCCGTATTTGTTAATATGCGCTATAGCTTCATCTATATTTTTTACTGATTTCACAGATACAACAGGTGATAAATATTCTTTTGACCAATCTTTTATCGAAGCTTTCTGAATTTTTTTATCATAAAGTTTTCTTATCTTATTATCACCAATAATTTTACATCCATTTTCTTCTAAATTTTTTAAAATTTCATTTCCAAATTTCTTAATTATTTTTTCGTGTAAAAGAATTGTTTCGGTTGCTCCACATATTGCGGTATTCCTCATTTTAGCATTTTGAACTACTTTATCCGCAATCTTAGGATTTGCATTTTTATCTACATAAGAATGACAAACACCTTCCAAATGACCAATTGTTGGAACAGATGATAAATCCTGTACTTTTTTAACCAAACCTTTCCCACCTCTTGGAATTATTACATCAATAAATTTACTCATTTTTTGTAGAAGAAAATCAACAACACTTCTTTTTTTGAGTTTTAAAAACTGAACAAAATTTTCATCAACGTTATTTTTCTTTAGTGATTTTCTAAAGAATTTTGCGAGAATAAGATTAGAATAATAAGCTTCAGATCCACCTTTTAAAATGACGGCATTCCCAGACTTAAAACATAACGATGCAACATCTGCTGTAACATTGGGTCTACTTTCGTATATAACGCCAATTACACCAATAGGTATAGATACTTTTGATATTACTAAACCATTTGGCCTTTTCCATTTTTCTAAAATGACATTTATAGGATCCCTTAAACTAATAATTTTTTTTATAGAATTGGTTATCGCAACTATTTTTTTGTCATTTAACATTAATCTTTGGATTAAATTATTTTTAATACCTTTTTTGGAGGCATTCTTAATATCTTTTTTATTTTCATTAATTATTAATTTTTTGTTTTTTAAGATTAGAAGACGATAATCTTTTAGAACTTTGTTCTTTTTTTTTGTGCTTAATCTATTATTAATAGCTTTTTTTGATTTTTTTCCGATATCAGTTAGTAGCTTTTGCATTAAACCTCGACCATATCATCTTTATGAACAACTTCAGATTTTGTTATGTATCCAAGTTTTTTTTCAATCTCATTTGAGTGACAACCCATTATCTTATTTATTTCTTCAGAAGAAAAAGAGCTTAGACCTCTCGCAAACTCTTTGTTTTTAGTATCTAGAATCTTTATATGATCACCTTTGTTAAATTTCCCTGATAAATTAATTATCCCTGCTGCCAATAAACTTTTACCACCAACTAATGCTTTTTTAGCACCATCATCTATGACAAGAGTCCCCTTTGGTGAAATAGAACTTATTATCCATTTTTTTCGTGCATGTAATTTAGATATTCTTGACTCAAATAAAGTACAAATATTTTTTTTTTCAATTTGTTGTATTGGATTTAAATATAATCCGTTTGCAATAATCATATTACATCCTGCCAAATTACAAATCTTAGCAGCTTCAATTTTGGTATTCATCCCACCTTTACCAAACTCTGTTACCCCTTTTATGTAAATTTTTTTCATATCTTTGTCTAGATTATTCACTTTTTTTATTAATTTTGCGTCTTTAAATAATTTTGGATTTTTTGTGAAAAGACCGTCTACATCGGATAATAATATTAAAGTATCGGCATTAGTTATCTGTGCAACACGAGAGGCAAGTCTATCATTATCACCATATTTTATTTCTGATGTTGCAATAGTATCATTTTCATTAACGATGGGTATGTAATCCAACTTAAATAAGTTCTCAAATGTCCTTTTAGCATTTATTGATCTTCTTCTCTCCTCGGTATCATCCAAAGTTAGCAAAATTTGTGAAATATTAACCTTTAATTTTGAAAAAGTTTGAGAAAATAAATTCATAAGTTCGATTTGACCCACAGAGGCTATTGCTTGACTTTTATCAAGCTTTAAATTTGATTTATTGTAATTCATTTTTTTACATCCAAGTGCAATAGCTCCAGAACTTACAATGATAATCTTTTTATTTTTAGATTTTAGTTTTTGAACATCTTTAGCAAAAGAAGATAGCCATTTTTTTCTTATCTTTTTTTTACTATCTACAATCA
>CACPDT010000021.1 GCA_902632665.1 uncultured Pelagibacteraceae bacterium
CTACCTCTAATTATTTTTGGATATTTGATATACACTTCTGATTTTATTCACCTTTTAAGAAATACAAAAGTAATTGCCTCAACTACTTTATTTTTTGGAATTATTCTTTTTTTCGCTGATCGGAGGAAAGCTAACAAAAATATATCTTTTGACCTTAATATTAGATCAATCCTAATTATAGGTATGTTTCAAATCTTAGCTCTTATACCGGGGGTCAGTAGAGCTGGAATAACAATTACTGCAGCAAGATTTTTAAATTTTAATAGAGTTGACTCAACTAAAATTTCTTTTTTAATGTCTATACCTGCTTTAGCAGGTGCAAGTTTTCTGGGTTTAAAAGATGTATCTCAACAATCTATAGAAATTAATTATCTATTGATAATTAGTATTTTCTTTTCATTTATATTTTCATTCATAACAATCAAATATTTTTTAAAATCCATAAGCAAGATTTCTTTTAACGTTTTTGTGGTGTATAGAATTGTAATCGCGTTGATTTTATTCTTGATAATATATTACTAGGTTTTTTTAATTAAGGGTACTAATTGAGACAATAAAACCCCACTTAATATGAATGCACAACCAATTAAATTATTTATTCCTAAAATTTGACTTAAAAGGAACCAAGCAGCAATTGTTGCAAATACACCCTCTAAAGAAAAAATAATTGCTGCTGGAGCTGGTGTGATATTTTTTTGAGCATAAATTTGTAAAACAAAAGCGAAACCACCTGATAGAATGCCTGCATATAAGATTGAGTCAATTTCATTTAAGATATTTTCAGTAACAAACTCTTCATATATCAATCCAATTATAAATGAAAATAAAGCAACCAGAAACGTTTGTATTGCACCAATTGTTAGTGGTAAATTATATTTTTTTACAATCATGCCAGTAAAAATAATATGAGTACTCCAAAATAAAGCTCCTAATATTACAAGTGCATCCCCTAATCTAACAATTGCGTCGTAAAAATCTGTCAAAAGATATCCACCGATCAAACATAAGATTACTGATGGCCATACACTCCAATGGAGTGAGTCTTTTTTAAAAAAAAAAATTAATATAGGGACCATAGGTACATAAAAAATCGTGAAAAAGGCAGCATTAGCAACATCAGTGTAAAGAAGAGCAACTTGTTGTAACGCTGAGCCTAAAAATAATGACAACCCAATTAAAAAAGACAAAACTACAAATGTTTTAATATCAAATCTAAACTCTTGCTTAAATTTTTTAACTTCAAATATAAATACGAGAGGAATTATTGCTAAAAATCCAACAAAAAATCTTACAGAGTTAAAAGTAAAAGGGCCTATGTCATCCATCCCTGTATCTTGAGCTATAAATGTGGTACCCCAAATAAATGTGCACAATAGAGCGCTGAATAATGAGAGGGTTTTTGACATTTTTTATACAGCTAATTTATAAGCAAAATTTTTTCCTAAATTTTCTTTTAAGTCATTATTGAAACGAGCTGCTTCAGCACCATCAATTATTCTATGATCATAGGAAAGAGATAAAGGTAAAATTGTCCTTGTAATAAATTTTCCATTAATAAAGATTTGTTTTTTTTGAGATTTACCAATACCTAAAATAGCAACTTCAGGATAATTAATAATTGGTGTGAAAAAAGAACCTCCTATTCCTCCAAGACTGGTTATTGTCATAGAACCACCAAACAACTCCTTTTTATCAATTTTAAGATTTCGACACTGCTCACTCAATTTCTTAAGTTCTGAACCAATAAGAGATATATTTTTATTATCAGCATTTCTAAGTTTTGGAACCATAAGACCATGTTTTGTATCTACAGCTATTCCGATATGATAATATTTTTTTAAGGTCATCTTTCCTTTATCAATTTCATCTATTGAACAATTAAAATTAGGAAATTTTTTAAGTGATGTAGTTAATGCTTTTACAATAAAAGCTAAGGGAGTAATTTTTTTTTTTTCACCTGTATATATGTCAGTGAGAGAGGATCTAAATTCCTCTAATTCAGTTATATCTGCCTCATCGTGGTTTGTTACATGAGGAATATTTGTCCATGAATTCATAAGATATTTAGATGATAGTCGCTTAACTCTTGGGATATCTTTTAATTCAACTTCTCCAAATTCAGAATGGTGATATTCTTGTGCAATAGTCTCGTCTTTTTTAATCTCTTTTATATCACTTTTGTTGGATTGAGTTGCAACAAATAGCTTTATATCGTTCTCAGTTACCCTACCTTGTCTTTCACTACCATCAACTTTGGCAATATCTATACCTAGCTCTCTAGCAAATTTTCTTGCTTTTGGTGATGCTAATGTTTTTGTGGAAAAGTCTTTGACGATAACATTTTTTTGCCTTACGCTTGTTTTAATTTCTACTTTTTCGTCTTTTATTTCCCTTTTTTTTGATAATTGAGGCTCTTCAATCTCTTCTTGATTTTCTTTTACATCAATTTCTAAAATTTTATCTCCCTCAGAAACCTTATCCCCAATTTTTATATCTAACCCTGTGATAATTCCATCATCTAAAGATGGTATCTCAACACTAGATTTATCGCTTTCAATTGTGATCAGTGGATCATTTTTTTTAATTTCTTGACCTTTTTTTACTAAGATTTCTATTATTTCTACATCTTTAAAATCACCAATATTTGGAACTCTGATATCTTTTTTAGACATTCTATAATTTAGTTGGCATAGGTTTATCGGTATCAATCTTATACTTTTTGATTGCTTCTCTTGCATATTTGGATGCAATAAGCTGTTCTTTAGCTAAAATACTCAAACCATATGTAGTAATATGTTCCTTATCAACTTCAAAAAATTTTCTTAACTCTTTTCTTGTATCACTTCGTCCAAATCCATCAGTCCCTAATGAATAAAAACTTTTATTTACGTATGGCCTTATTTGATCAGAGTTCATTCTCATATAATCAGAGGCTGCTAAAATTGGGCCTTCAGTATTGCCCAAACATTTCTCTACATAGCTTTTTTTAGGTTCTTTATCAGGGTTTAGAAGATTATGTCTCTCTACTTCAAGTCCATCCCTTCTTAATTCATTAAAGCTTGTTACACTCCAAATCTCACTATCAATTTGATACTCATTTTGTAATATTTCCGCACCAGCTATCATTTCTCTTAAGATTGTACCAGATCCAAGAAATTGAATTTTGGTTTTTTTATACTTATTAAACTCCTTTATTTTATACATTCCTTTTAAAATACCTTCCTCACATGATTTATCTTTGGGCATTTCTGGATGAGGATAATTTTCATTCATGGTCGTAATATAATAGAAAATATTCTCTTTTTTCTCATGCATTCTTCTTAAACCTTCTCGAAAAATGACTGCAAGCTCATAGTGAAATGTTGGATCATATGATCTACAATTAGGAATAGTTGAGGCCATTAAATGACTATGACCATCTTGATGTTGTAAACCTTCTCCAGCAAGAGTTGTTCTTCCAGCGGTAGCTCCAATCAAAAATCCTCTAGACTGACTATCTGCACCGGCCCAAGCAAAATCACCAATTCTCTGAAAGCCAAACATTGAATAAAAGAGATAAATCGGGATCATTTCTACATCATGGTTGGTATATGAAGTACCTGCAGCAATCCACGATGACATTGCTCCAGCTTCGTTAATTCCTTCCTCTAAAACTTGACCACTTTTTTCTTCTTTATACGAGCTTAATTGCGCGGAGTCTTCTGGCTCATATTTTTGACCTTCATGAGCATATATTCCTATCTTTTGAAAAAAACCCTCCATTCCAAATGTTCTAGCCTCATCAGGTATGATTGGAACTAATCTTGGTGCAACATTTTTATCTCTCAAAAGATTTGTCAACATTCTAACCAATGCCATTGTGGTCGACATTTCTTTTTCACCTGTGGAAACTTTCATATTTTCAAAAATATCTTTTGGAGGTGCTTTTACAGGTTTTGCATAAGTAGTTCTTTCAGGAATAAAACCACCTAATTGAATTCGTCTCTCATTAATGTATTTAATCTCAGGGGAATTCTGATCTGGCTTGTAGTATTCAATATTCTTAACTTGTTGATCTGTTAATGGAACGTCAAACCTATCCCTGTAATACATTAAGTCGTCAATATCTAACTTCTTAGTTTGGTGAGTTGTATTTACACTTTCACCACTTTTGCCCATTCCATAACCCTTAATAGTTTTTGCAATTACAACTGTAGGACTTCCAATATTTTTAGATGCTTTATCATAAGCTGCAAAAACTTTATGAGGATCATGACCACCTCTGTTCAACCGCCAAATATCTTTGTCTGAAAGACTGGAAACCAGCTCTTTGGTCTCTAAATATTTTCCAAAAAATTTTTCTCTCACATACGCCCCATCTCTCGCTTTCATCGCTTGATATTCACCATCAACAGTCTCATTCATAGTTTTAACTAAATGACCTGTTTTATCATTGGCAAGCAATGGATCCCAGTAGGAGCCCCAAATAACTTTTATAACATTCCATCCTGCACCTCTAAAAATTCCCTCTAATTCCTGAATTATCTTTCCGTTTCCACGAACTGGTCCGTCTAGTCTTTGAAGATTACAATTTACAACAAATATTAAGTTATCTAATTTTTCTCTTGCGGCTAAACCAATCGCTCCTAAAGATTCCGGTTCATCCATTTCTCCATCACCTAAAAATGCCCAAACTTTTCTACCTTCATCTTTTATGAGACCTCTATTGATTAAGTATTTCATGAATCTTGCTTGATAAATTGCAAGCATTGGACCTAATCCCATGGACACTGTTGGAAATTGCCAAAAATTCGGCATTAGCCAAGGATGAGGATATGAGGAAAGACCACCAGGTTTTACTTCTTGTCTAAAACTATCTAATTGTTTTTCGTTAAGTCTACCTTCCAGAAAAGCTCTAGCGTACATACCTGGAGCGCTATGACCTTGAAAATAAATTAAATCTCCACCAAATTTATTATTTTTAGCTCTCCAAAAATGATTCATACCAACATCGTAAAGGGTTGCAGCAGATGCAAATGTTCCAATATGCCCTCCAAGTTCTGGGAATTTTTTATTTGCTCTAACTACCATTGCGGCAGCATTCCATCTAATTAAAGATCTAATTCTTCTCTCTATGTTTTGATCTCCATTAGATTTTTTTTCCTCGTTGACTGGTATAGTGTTTATATAAGGAGTATTTTGCGTATAGGGTATATTAGCACCTTCCATATAAGCTTTGTTGATAAGTTCTTTAATTAGATAATGTGCCCTCTGATTTCCGTCTTTTTCTATTACTGCTGATAAAGACTCTAGCCATTCACTTGTTTCTAGTGGATCGATATCTCCTTCTTTAACTACTTGGATAATTTTTGGTTTCTCGGTCTCAATTATTTTTTGTGGAATATTTTGATTCTGATGTTTTCTTAAAGTACTCTCAGCTTCTTGAATCAAATTTTCAGTTTCTTTTGGAACACTTTCTTTTTGAGATAATGATTGATTTGAAGAAATATTTATTAATAGATCTCCCTTTGAAACCTTATCTCCAACTTTAACATTTACAGACTCAACTTTGCCAGAAAATATTGATGGTATTTCAACACTCGATTTATCACTTTCAATAGTAACAACAGGATCATTTTTTTTAATATCTTGACCCTCTTTTACTAAAAGTTCTATAACTTCCACGTTCTCAAAATCACCTATGTCAGGAACTAACAATTTTTCAGTCATTTTTAAAAGTTTTATACATAAAAAAAATTTACTTAATCTTTAATTTTAACACATTCTACCCAATTTTTTGACACTCTTTATTGAAATACTCAAATAATGATTAAAAAGTTATTAAATATATTTATTCAACCAAAATTCAACACATATAAAGATGCTAATGTGTGGATCCAAAAAATATTGTTAGAGGAAAAATACGGAAAAATTAATTCCTAAATTTTTTCTACACATAGCGCAATTCCCATACCGCCACCTATACAAAGTGCTGCACAACCTCTTTCTTTGTTCTGTTTTTTCATTTCATGTATAAGTGTCACAAGTATTCTTGCTCCAGATGCACCTATTGGGTGACCTAAAGCAATAGCCCCACCATTTACATTAACTTTGTTTTCATCAATACCCAATTCACTGATAACTGCTATAGCTTGAGCGGCAAAAGCCTCATTAATTTCAAATAAATCGATTTCATTTAAATTCCAATTTACTTTTTTTGATGCTTGGCGGATAGCTTTAATAGGACCAAGACCCATTAAAGACGGTTCCAAACCAACAGATGCCCAGGAAATAATTTTGGCCAATGGTTTAAAAGAATTTTGTTGAGCTTCCTTAAATGTAGTTAATAATAAAGCAGCTGCTCCATCATTTATACCGGATGAGTTCCCAGGTGTTATAGTCCCACCATCTTTAAAAGCTGTTTTTAATTTTTCTAAATCAGATAATTTTAAATCTTTTCTAGGGTGTTCATCTTTTTCTAAAATAATACCTTTATGATTTATCCGAACTATTTCATCATCAAATTTATTATTTTCTATTGCAATTTCTGTTTTTTTTTGGGATTGAAGAGCAAATTCATCTTGTTGTTTTCTAGAAATATTAAACTTTTTTGCAACATTTTCGGCTGTAACTCCCATGTGGTAATTTTTAAAAGCATCAGTTAAACCATCATGAATCATAGTATTGATTAATTGATCTTTTGAAATTTCTTTTTTCTCTGAATAAAAATAAGAGTAAGGTGTCATCGACATATTCTCTTGACCCCCGCAAATTACATTATTTGCATCTCCTAATTTAATTTGTTGGTAACCTGAAATAATGGCTCTAAGTCCTGATCCACAAACTTGGTTTACTAAATATGCAGGTTTGGATACAGGGATTCCAGCATTTACTGCCGCTTGTCTCGCAGGGTTCTGTCCTCCACCAGCAGTTAAAACCTGGCCCATTATTACTTCATCAATTTGATTACTAGATATCTTGCTTCTTTTCAAAACCTCGTTTATCACGATAGTACCAAGTTGATCTCCTTTTAAATCTTTTAATGATCCTTCATAAGTGCCTATAGGAGTCCTAACTGCACCACAAATTACCACGTCATCAGGTTTGTTGTTCATAAATTTTAATTTTATCTTATCATTAAAATACACTAAATATTGATATACTATAAACAAATATATTTATAAATGCGCCTGTAGCTCAATTGGATAGAGCGCTTGGCTACGGACCAGGAGGTTCTGGGTTCGACTCCTAGCAGGCGCACCATAAAAAAGGAAAATTATGTTAAAATGGTTAGAAAAAATTTCTCTTCAAATGTCAGTAATATATTTTTTTGTTTCTATTTTTGTAATTATATTAATCTTAACTTTTGTATTATAAAAAATTATGTCTAATCAATTTGAACAAATCAGTCTCAAACCAGGTTTTATGAAACATAACGGAGGCCTTTTATTTTCTTAACTCTTTTCTTGTATCACTTCGTCCAAATCCATCAGTCCCTAATGAATAAAAACTTTTATCTCTTAAAAAAAATTTTAAGGCTTTTTCATCCTCGCATTCATGTATTTTTCTTAACCATCTTCTATTAGGCTTTTCCTCTAAAGACTTTAATAATTTAAATGGACTCTCAAAGTTTAAATTTGAATTTCTCCAAAATAAAGATTGGATTTCTTCAAATTTATGATTTTCCAATAAATCTACTTCATCAGCATTTATTTCTTTACATTCTCCTGTTATACCAAAATTTCCATTGTTCAAATATCTTCCTGCTCTACCAGCTATTTGTCCAATTTCTGCTAAATTTAGCTTTCTTAATTTTTTTCCATCAAATTTTTTTAAATTGGAAAAATAAACATGGTCAAGATCCATATTAATTCCCATACCGATAGCATCAGTTGCGACTAGAAAATCAACATCTCCAGATTGATACAGCTCTACTTGTGCATTCCTTGTCTTTGGGCTTAGAGATCCCATAACAATAGAAGCGCCTCCTTTTTGTCTTCTTATAAGTTCAGCGATGGCGTAAACTTCCTCTGAGGAAAATGCTATAATTGCAGTTTTTCTTTGAATTCTTGAAATTTTTTTATGACCAACATATGAAAGTTTTGAAAGTCTAGTTCGATTTATAAATTCGATGTCATCATCAAGATTAGAAATAATTGGTCTTATAGTATTTGATCCCATTAACATTGTTAATTTTATTCCTCTTAAGTTCAATAATCTGTCTGTAAAAATATGACCTCGCTCGTGGTCTGCGCACATTTGAATTTCATCCACGCCCACAAAATCTAATTCTTTATCAATAGGCATAGATTCAACAGTACACAGATAATACTTTGCATTTGTAGGAATTATTTTTTCTTCACCAGTAATTAATGCAACTTTATCTAAACTTACCTTTTTAATCACCTTGTCGTAAACTTCTCTAGCTAACAATCTCAAAGGAAAACCTATCATCCCAGTGTCAAACGACAGCATAGTCTCAATAGCAAGATGAGTTTTACCTGTATTTGTTGGGCCAAGGACAGCTGTAATTTTA
>CACPDT010000022.1 GCA_902632665.1 uncultured Pelagibacteraceae bacterium
TCCTATGTGAGGATCATCATAAACTGTAGGTCCACAGACATACATTCCCACATTTGTTTTTTCTTTGGGAATAAAAATCTCTTTTTTATTTGTTAAATTATTTGTTAAAAAAATATCCATATCAGTTGATTAAGAAATATACCTTATTTGGTGATTTGTTAATCTAATTGATTAACTTGGAATCTTGCAAACTGGAATTGGCTCCATTTTATGCAAGTTTTGATTTCTAATTTTTTCGTATTGACTTCTGTGGGGGGAATTCAAGTTACTCATTGCATCTTCTAATTCACTATATTTGAAACCTAATTGACCTTCATCTGTTCTCCCATCATCCCACAATCCATCAGTTGGAGGGGCGTCTATTATTTCTTTTAATATACCAAGTTCTTTTCCCAGCTCCCAAACCTCTGTTTTATTACAATCTGCTATTGGAGAAATATCAACACCTCCGTCACCATATTTTGTGTAAAAGCCTACACCAAAATCTTCAACCTTATTTCCAGTTCCCACAACAATCCCCTTATTTGCTGCAGCAACCTGATAAAGAGTTGTCATTCTTAATCTGGCTCTAGAATTTGCAAAACCATGCTCGTTATCAAATTTATTTAAAGTAGATGAAAAAGTTTCAAATAATTTATCTAAACTTAAAGTATGCGCTTCAACATTTTTGAATTTTTTAACTAACCATTCTTGATGTTTTAAACTTAAATCATGTTGATTTTCTTTTTGCTTTATGGGCATAGTTAGTACAATTGTTTTTAAACCTGTCATTGCGCTCAAAGTGCTTGAGACAGATGAGTCAATGCCACCAGAGATACCAATCACTAGAGACTCAGCCTTTTTCGGCATCTGGTTAACATAATTTTTGATCCAGCTTGATATGAATTTTACTTTTTCTGAAGTATTCATTTTATCTTTATTTAATAATCAAAATTTCTAATGCAATGTCTTATGATGCCGCTTGAATTGCGTTTTTAGAATAGCTGGTATTCTTTTTAATCTCATCTGAAATTAAAAATGCTAGTTCTAATGCTTGGTCTGCATTAAGTCTTGGATCACAATGTGTATGATACCTGCTTGATAAATCTTGATCTTGAATATTTTTTGCACCACCAGTACATTCAGTAACATTTTGTCCTGTCATCTCAATGTGTAAACCCCCTGCATAAGATCCTTCACTTTGATGCACGGCAAAAACATCTTTTACCTCTCTTAATACATTATTAAATCTTCTAGTCTTATAACCTGTGGTTGATTTGATGGTATTACCATGCATAGGGTCACAAGACCAAATTACATTTACGCCCTCTTTTTTTATTCCTCTTATGAGTTTTGGTAAATATTTTTCAACGCTATCATAACCAAATCTTGAAATTAATGTAATTTTTCCTTTTTCATTTTTTGGATTAATTAAATTACAAATTTTAGCTATTTCATCAGGTTTACTGGTTGGTCCACATTTAATTCCAATTGGATTCTCAATACCTCTACAATATTCTACATGGCCACCATCTATTTGTCTTGTTCTATCTCCAATCCAAACGAAGTGAGCAGACGTAGCGTGGTATTCACCAGTGGTTGAGTCAATTCTTGTCATACTTTCCTCGAAAGGTAAATGCAAAGCTTCATGTGATGTCCAAAAATTAACTGTTTTTAATCTTCTATTAAAGTCTGAATTTATCCCACAAGCATCCATAAATGCTAATGCATCTGCAATTTTATCCTCTAATTCTTTAAATTTTTTGGCTTGAGGACTTTTTTTAATATAACCTAAATTCCACAAATGAACTTTCTTTAAATCTGCAAATCCTCCATGAGAAAATGCTCTAAGTAAATTTAAAGTTGATGCAGATTGAGAATAAGCTCTAAATAGTCTTTTAGGATCATGTTTTCTAGATTTCTCATTAAAATCAATACCATTAACATTATCGCCTAAATAACTTGGAAGTTCTAAATCACCCTGTTTTTCAGTAGGAGCGCTTCTTGGTTTTGCAAATTGACCGGCTATTCTTCCTAACTTTATGACTGGTAACGATGCTGAGTAAGTTAATACTAAGGACATTTGAAGAATTACTTTAAATGTATCTCTTATATTATCAGGATGAAATTCTGCAAAACTCTCAGCACAATCTCCACCTTGTAATAAAAATGCTTTACCATCTACAACTTCAGCAAGTTGTTGTTTTAAGTGCCTGGTTTCTCCAGCAAAAACAAGAGGTGGAAAAGTTTTGATTTTATTCAAAACTTGATCCAATTCTTTTTTGTCCGGATATTCCGGAATATGTTTTACTGGATATTTTTTCCAACTATTTATTTTCCAATTTTTCATATTCAACTCGAGATTGTTGTATCAGAATTTTATTATTATTCAACTTATCCAATTAAAGATCTTCTTTTTGAATATACCAAGCGTCAAAACTAGTTAATTTTCTAAAAATCCTTACATAGCCATTAATAATTAAATGTTCATCAATTTTTGACTCGGTTTCTGTGAAATTGTGCTCAATAGTAAAAAGTTTTGGTCTGAATTTATCTAGATCAAAAGATTTTAGAATCTCATATTCTGAACCTTCGGTGTCAATAGATATATAAGATGGACAAATATCACTAAAATATTCTTTTATAACGTCATTTAAAGATATTGTTTCAACAGAAATCATTTTACCACTTTTTTTTCTTAATTCAGTATTACCTGGCATTGAAGTTTTATCACTTTCAACGAAATCTTTTAAAGTAGAAAGTTCACCATTTTCTGACATAAAAAAATCTAATTTTTTTCCTGACTCTTTCCAAATACACTTTGTTATTATTTGAGTATTCTTTCTGTTTTTTTTTAATAATTCGTGCCATTGAACACTTGGTTCTGACAACACACCTTTCCAATTATAGGAATTCTCAAGTAAATAAGAATTTGATAAATTTAAACCATCAGTAGCACCAAATTCTAGATAGCTTTTGTCATATTTATTTTCAATTATGAATGATGCGAAAGCATCTTGATATAATTGAGAATAAACTTTTTCTATTTTATCAAAACTATCAATAAAATTTTTTAATAAATCTTTATGATCCTCTACCAAAACATTCTGATTGAAGGCCTGCATCAAACACTCTTTGTGACTTAATTTATTTTTTTTTGCAGTTACAGCTAATCTGTGAAAGTCTACTTTTTCATTATTAAAGTTTATTTTAAACAAATTTTTACTCTACAGTCACTGACTTTGCTAAATTTCTAGGCTTATCTATATCGTAGCCTTTTTTTAACGCTGAATAATAAGCTAATTTTTGCAGAGGAATTGTCAAAAGAAAAGGTAGAAGATCTTCATTGGTACTTTCAACTTCGATTGTCTCCCAAATATTTTCTGAAATTACCTCATCTTTACTTTTATTTGTAATTAATAGAACTTTAGCTCCCCTTGCAATTACCTCCTGCATATTTGAAATCGTTTTTTTATAATAATTATCTCTTGGAGCCAATACGACAACTGGCATACCCTCCTCTATTAATGCAAGAGGTCCATGCTTCATCTCTCCTGCTGGATAACCTTCAGCATGTATGTACGATAATTCTTTGAGTTTTAATGCACCTTCAAGAGCTATTGGATAAGAAAAACCACGTCCCAAAAACATAGATCCCTTTGCCTCATTAAAAGTATTTGAAATTGTTTGTATTTTGTTATCAATTAATAGTGTTTGCTCAATAAGTTTTGGTAATTTTTTAAGATCATCAATTTTTTTATTAAAATTATTTTTTTCAATGTCTTTTCTCCATAAAGCAAGTTTCAAGGCTAGAATATATAAAATTAATATTTGTCCAAGAAATGCTTTGGTTGAAGCAACACCTATTTCAGTTCCACAATGTATTGGTAATACAAATTCAGAGTCTCTTGCAATTGAGCTTTCTACTACATTTACAACTGCACACGTCTTAACACCACTTTGTTTACAAAGGTCTAAAGCTGCATAAGTATCTGCTGTTTCTCCAGATTGTGAGACAAACACATAAAGTGTGTCTTTTTTAAATCTATTTTTTCTATATCTAAATTCTGATGCTATATCTATATTTACATCTAGTGATGTTATTTCCTCAAACCAATATTTTGCCATTAAACATGAATGATATGCTGTTCCACATCCAATCAAGGTTATTGATGTAATCTCATTACTTTTCCAGGGAAAATTATAAATATTTATATCTTTATTAGACATATCTAAATACTCATTAATTCCATTTTTAATCGTGTTTGGTTGTTCTTCAATTTCTTTGGCCATAAAATGTTTGTAGTCACCTTTGTCATATTTTTCTTCTGTAGAGGATAATTTTAAAACTTTTTTATTAATTTTAGTTCCTTCCTCACTAAAAAACTCCACATGATCTCTTTTAATAATACAGAATTCACCATCATTTAGATAAGTAATTTTATTTGTCATGGATTTAAGAGCATAAGAGTCTGAGCCTAGATAATTTTCATTTGGACCATAACCAACTGCTAAAGGCGAGCCTCTTCTTGCCCCAACAATTAAATCTGGCTGATCTTTAAAAATAATACCTAATGCAAAACTTCCATGTAATGATTTTAAAGTTTTCTTAATTGAGTCAACTATATTATCAGTTTTAAGATTTTCAGTAATCAAATGGACTATTACTTCTGTATCAGTTTGTGATTTAAATTTATGGCCCTTTCCAATTAAAAATTTTTTTAATATTGTAGAATTTTCAATGATTCCATTATGTACAACTGAAACATTTTGAGAAGAATGTGGGTGAGCATTGATACTATTAGGGAGCCCATGCGTAGCCCATCTAACGTGACCAATGCCAATAGTTCCCTCCATATTTTGAACTAAAGAGTTTTTTTCTAAGTTCTCAACTCTCCCCTCAGATTTTACTTCATTAATCAATCCATTATTGATTGTTGCCATACCAGCTGAGTCATAACCTCTATACTCTAACTTTTTTAAAGAATTAATTATTGTTGCTGATACAGGTTTATTACTGTTAATTCCAATTATTCCACACATAACTATTTAGACTTTCTTTTATAATTTTTGATTTCAGTCTGCAAACTTCTCGTTAATGCTAATGATTTTTTCTTTACATTTTTTGTTATAACTGAACCAGCGCCAACAATACTACCCTCTTCAATTGTTAGTGGTGCCACTAATGATGAATTTGAACCAATAAATACATTGTCTTTTATTTTGGTTTTACTTTTTTTTACTCCATCATAATTACAAGTAATTGTTCCCGCACCAATATTAACTGATTTTCCTATTTCACTATCACCAATATATGTTAAGTGGTTTACTTTTGAATTTATACCTAATGTACTTTTTTTAATTTCCACAAAATTTCCTATTTTTGAACCAGTCTTTAAAACAGCGCCTGGTCTTATTCTGGCATATGGTCCAATATCAACTTTATTTTCTATTTTACAATTTTCTAAATGTGAAAAAGATTTAATTGTAACATTGTTTCCTATTTTCACTTTTGGACCAAATACCACGTAAGGTTCAATAATCACATTGTTGCCTATTTTAGTATCTTTTGAAAAAAAAATTGTTTCAGGGCCAATCATTTTTACTCCAACTTTTAAAAATTTTTTTCGTAGGTCATTTTGAAGCTTTTGTAAATTTAATTGTTTCATCTACAAAATCCTTTATATTAAGTATACATGTTTCTTAATTCACATAATATTTCCTAAAAAAACTTTCAATTATGCAACAAAATTTTACAATTCTTTTTGATTTAGATGGAACTTTGGTTGATACAGCGCCAGATTTGATGCATGCACATAATCATGTAATGAAGAAATTTGGTTACCCTACTAAGTCTACTGAGGAAATAAGAAATCTTGTCGGTCAAGGTGCTGGAGCAATGCTTGGAAGATCTATTTGGGGGCAAGCTAAAAAAGAGTTTGGAAAAGTGCAAGATGAAAACATTAAAAAAGAGATGATAAAAGATTTTACTGACTTCTATGGGAAAAATATTGTTAACGAAAGTACACTTATAAACGGTGTCAAAGATTTTTTAATATGGTCAAAAAAAAATAATATTTCTATGGCTGTTTGTACAAATAAAACTGATTACCTAGCCGTCGATCTTTTAAAAAAAATTGGGATTTATGATTTTTTTGAATACGTTGCAGGGCATAATACATTCGATTATTGTAAGCCAGATCCAAGACACCTAACATCAGTAATTGAAATATTACAGGGTGATATAAAAAAATCATTAATGATTGGAGATAGTGAAACTGACGCAAATGCAGCAAAAAATGCTGGTATACCTGTTATCTTAATGGAAGATGGATATACTGAAAAAAAAACTAATGAAATTTACCATAATCACTTAGTAAAAGACTTTATTGGTATCGAAAAAATAGTGTCAAAATATCTTTAATATTGATTATTTTTTTTTAACTATTAAAAACAACTTCGTTATTTAGGAGTTATTTTGATAGTTCATAAAATTAAAGTCTACCCATCTAAAATTCACTTACCAAAAAAAAATCAGCTTGCATGGAAAATTGCAGAAATTGCAAGTGATAATTCTAAGTTAAATAAAGATGCAATTGAAATGTCAATAAATAGAATAATAGACAATGCATCAGTAGCAATAGCATCACTTAACAGAGGGCCGGTTGTTTCATCTAGAGAAATGGCTCTAAAACATTTTAGAAAAAATGGTGCAACATTATTTGGTGTTAATAGTAAATTAAAATTTGATTGCGAATGGGCAGCTTGGTCTAATGGAACTGCTGTAAGAGAATTAGATTTTCATGATACTTTTTTAGCTGCTGACTATAGTCATCCTGGAGATAATATTCCTCCTCTTATTAGCGTTGCTCAACAAAATAAAAAAAGCGGTTTAGATCTTTTAAGAGGAATTATAACTGCCTATGAAGTTCAAGTTAATTTAGTTAAAGGAATATGTTTACATAAACATAAAGTAGATCATATAGCTCACCTTGGTCCGAGTGTTGCAGCTGGGATTGGTTCAATGCTGAGATTAAAAACTGAAACTATCTATCAAGCTGTTCAGCAAGCACTTCATACAACAATTTCTACAAGACAATCTAGAAAAGGTGAAATTTCAAGTTGGAAAGCGTATGCACCAGCTCATGCGGGTAAACTTGCTATAGAGGCTGTTGATAGAGTTATGCGTGGTGAAGGAGCACCAAGTCCAATTTATGAAGGTGAAGATAGTGTGATAGCGAGAATTCTTGATGGAAAGAAGGCTTTATATAAAGTTCCATTGCCAAAAAAAGGTGAAACAAAAAAAGCAATTCTTGAAACTTATACAAAAGAGTATTCTGCAGAATATCAATCACAAGCTTTAATTGACTTAGCAAAAAAACTTAAAAAGAAAGTTAAAAACCTGAGTCAGATCAAAAAAATTGATATTTTTACAAGTCACCACACTCATTATGTAATCGGGACAGGTGCAAATGATCCACAAAAAATGGACCCTAATGCTAGCAGAGAAACATTAGATCACTCAATAATGTATATATTTGCCGTAGCTCTTGAAGATGGTACTTGGCATCATGTAAAATCTTACACAAAAGCAAGAGCAAAAAGAAAAAGTACAATCAAAATTTGGAGGTCAATAAAAACTCATGAAGATAAAAAATGGACTAGAAATTATCATGATCCAAACCCAAGAAAAAAAGCATTTGGTGCAAAAGTAGTTATAACTCTCAATAATGGTAAAAAAATTACTGAGGAACAAGGTGTGGCTGATGCCCATCCTTATGGTTCGCGTCCTTTTAAAAGACTAAACTATATAAATAAATTTATAACTTTAACGGAGAATATTTTAGATAAAAAAGAAATTAATAGATTTTTAAAGATTGTGCAAAATTTAAAAAAATTAAAACCAGGTCAATTAGATAAATTAAATATTGAAGTAAAAAAGGGTAAGTTAAAAAGAAATTTTAAAAAAGGTATTTTTTAATGCACTTTATTGAAAAAGAGCCAACACAGAAAAGAAAGGATTTTGTTAATAAATTAAAATCTAACAAAATTCTAAGAGTTCCTGGAGCCTATAATCCTTTAACCGCAAAGCTAATTGAAGAAATCGGTTACGATGCAGTTTATGTATCTGGTGGAGTTATGGCAAATGATCTTGGTTTTCCAGATATTGGTTTAACTACTCTGCAGGATGTAAGCACAAGGTCTTACCTTATTTCTAGAGTAACTAACCTTCCAACTATAGTTGATATTGATACTGGATTTAAATCTTGTAAAGAAACGATCGAAACATTTGAAGAGTTTGGAATTACAGCTGTTCATCTAGAGGATCAAATTGAAAGAAAAAGATGCGGGCATCTAGATAACAAAGAATTAATTTCAACTGAAGCCATGGTTGAAAAAATTAAAGAATGTGTATCATCAAAAAAAGATGAAAATTTTAAAATTATAGCGAGATCTGATGCAAAAAGTGTTGAGGGAATAGACAAGATGATAGAAAGATGTAAAGCTTATGTCGATGCTGGAGC
>CACPDT010000023.1 GCA_902632665.1 uncultured Pelagibacteraceae bacterium
AAATCCTATTCATCAGCCAAAAGCAACTGAGCACATTGATTTAATGATCAAGATGATTAACGACTTGATCAAAAAAGAATTTGCATACGAAAATAAAAAACATGTTTATTTTGAGGTAAAAAAATTTTCTGATTACGGGAAATTATCAAATAAAAATTTAGAAGATTTAGTTGCTGGATCAAGAGTGGAAATTAGTGAAAATAAAAAAAATTCTGAGGATTTTGTGTTATGGAAACCATCTAGTGATGATGAACCATCTTGGGACTCACCCTGGGGCAGAGGCAGACCAGGTTGGCATTTAGAGTGCTCGGCAATGTCAAAAAAATTCTTAGGTAATGAATTTGATATACATGGTGGAGGTATAGATTTAATCTTTCCACATCATGAAAATGAAATAGCACAATCTAGATGCGCTAATGATACAAAAGTGTTCGCCAACTATTGGATTCATAATGCGTTTATAACTTTGTCGAATGAAAAAATGGCTAAGTCCCAGGGTAACATAGTTAAGATTAAAGATTTTAGAAATAAGATCAGCGGGCAGATAATAAGATTAGCATTAATTAGCGCCCATTACAAACAACCACTAGATTGGAATGATAAATTATTAAGTGATTGCGAAAGTACTTTGAATAAATGGTATAAATTATATTCACCTAATTTAAAATCTGTGAAGGTTTCCGATGAAATTTTAAAACCATTGCATGATGACTTGAATACTCCTGGATATATTGCAAATCTTCACAAGTTATATGATGAGGCTAATAAAGGAGTAAACGTAGACTTGTTTATCTCAGCATGTAAATTTATTGGGTTAATGCATGAAAACACTGAGGAATGGAATAATTTTAAAAAGAAAAGAGTTTCTATTACAGAATCTGAAATTGAAAACATGCTAGGTTTAAGAGATAAGGCTAGAGAAACTAAGAATTATAAAGAAGCTGATAGAATTCGAGATGAGCTTTTAGACAAAGGTGTTTTAATAGAGGACAAAGATGGTAAAACACTCTGGAAATTTAAATGAGTAAAGAAAGATTATACATATTTGATACAACTCTAAGAGATGGAGCCCAAACACAAGGCGTTGACTTCTCTTTAGAAGATAAAGAAAAAATTGCCTCAGCTTTGGATAATTTGGGTGTGGACTATATAGAAGCGGGATGGCCAGGTGCTAATCCAACTGATACAGAATTTTTCCAAAAAAAATATAATTTCAAAAATTCAAAGTTAACATCATTTGGTATGACTAAAAGAACAGGAAGAAGCGCAGAGAATGACACTGGTTTATCGGCAATCATGAATTCAAACACCTCTGCCGTTTGTTTAGTGGGAAAGTCCTGGGATTTTCATGTTGATGTAGCATTGGGAATAACAAATGAAGAAAATTTAGAAAATATTTCTGAAAGCACCAAACATTTTGTAAAAGCAAAAAAAGAATTTATGTTTGATGCAGAGCATTTTTTTGATGGTTATAAAGCAAATCCAAAATATGCATTGTCTTGTATAAAAACCGCATATGACCAAGGTGCAAGGTGGATCGTGCTATGTGACACAAATGGGGGAACACTTCCTCATGAAGTCACACAAATAGTAAACGAAGTCTCTAAAGTGGTTCCAGGAAAAAATCTAGGGATACACGCTCATAACGATACTGGAAATGCTGTTGCTAACTCTTTGGCTGCAGTATTATCTGGTGTTAGACAAATTCAAGGAACAATCAATGGCTTAGGTGAAAGATGTGGTAATGCAAATTTAATGTCATTAATTCCAACATTTTTTTTGAAAAAAGATTTTTCATCTCAATTTGAAATCAGCATTAAATCAGAAAACATTAAAAATTTAACTGAATGCTCAAGACTATTAGATGAGATTTTAAATAGAAAACCTAACCAACATTTACCTTATGTTGGTGCTGCAGCATTTTCACATAAAGGAGGATTGCACGTATCTGCTGTGCAAAAAGATCCAAAAACTTATGAACATATTAATCCAGAGGAAGTTGGTAATACAAGAAATATTGTTGTCTCAGACCAATCTGGAAAATCAAATATTATATCAAGATTAAAAAGTATCAAAATTAACATTAAGGAAAGTGATCCAAAAATCAAAAAGCTACTAGACGAAGTCAAAGATAGAGAATTCATTGGTTATAGTTATGATGGAGCTGATGCGTCGTTTGAATTATTAGCTAGAAGAATTATTGGAGAAATACCAAGGTACATTTCAATTAATGAATATGACGTTTCAGTAAAAAAAAATAAGTCTGGGGAAATAGTTTCTTCTGCAAAAGCTCAATTAGAAGTTGATGGAGAAAAAATTATGTGTGAAGGAGAGGGGAATGGACCAGTGAATGCATTAGATAATGCTATTAGACAAAACGTTGATAGACTTGCAAAATATTCAAAATATTTAAAAGATTTAAAACTAGTTGATTACAAAGTAAGAATTTTAAACACAGGAACGGAGGCTGTTACTAGAGTGTCTATTGAAAGTACAGACTCAAAGGGAAAGAATTGGTTTACAATTGGTGTCTCTACAAACATTATCGATGCCTCATTCAAAGCATTAATTGATAGTTTAGATTATAAACTATTTAAGGATAATGCTCCTGCTAGCAAATAAATGAGTATAAATAATGTCTCATTTATTTTACACAAACCACAGTTATCAGAAAATATTGGCGCATGTGCTAGAGCAATAAAAAACTTTAATTTTAAAAGATTAGTTTTGATTAATCCAAAACCTATTTTCCCAAATGATAAAATTTTAGCTACATCCGTTGGAGCAAAAGACATTATCAAACAAAGTAAAAGATACAATAATTTAGAGAAAGCTTTAGGAAAGATTGATATTCTAATTGCTACTTCAGCAAGATTTAGAAATAAGAATATAAAACATATTAATTTAGAAGACTTAAAAAAGATTAATTTTAAAAAAAAAGTTGGGTTTTTATTTGGTTCAGAAGCATCAGGTTTATCAAATGATGAGGTGAGTTATGCAAATTATACTTTACAAATTCCAACCAATCCTGATTTCAAGTCTTTAAATTTATCTCATAGTTTAATTATAATTGCTCAATATGTAGCTAGTCTTATTAAATTTAGAAATATTCCATTTAAAAAATCAAAAAAGGTAAAATCAGCGAGTAAAAAAGAAATTCAATCAATGCTCAATCTTTGCATAAAAAATTTAGATGAAATAAATTTTTTTAGACCCAAAGAAAAGAGACCGAAAATGTTAGAAAACTTAAGAAACATTTTTTACAAAATGGACTTATCTGATAAAGAAACACGTATATTATCTGGTGTATTTGCAAGTTTGGGTAAAAAACGTTGATTGACAAAATAATGAGTAAGTTTATAAAGCCCTCTATCAAATGACAAAAAGATTAAACTCTAAGCATAAAGTTGACAGAAGATTAAAAGTAAATCTCTGGGGAAGACCTAAAAGCCCATTTAATACAAGAGCCTATGGTCCAGGACAACATGGTCAAACGAAAACTTCAAAACCTTCTGATTATGGAATCCAGTTACACGCTAAACAGAAATTAAAAGCTTATTATGGAAATATTAATGAAAGACAATTTAGAAATATTTATAAAAAAGCCAGCATGCTCAAAGGTGATACAAGTGAGAATTTAATTGGATTATTGGAAAGAAGATTAGATGCAGTGATTTATAGAGCAAAGTTTGCAACTACAATTTTTTCTGCAAGACAATTAATCAACCATGGACATGTAAAAGTTAATGGAAAAAAAGTAAACATATCTAGTTATTCTGTGAGAGAAGAAGATACTATAGAAATTAGGGATAAGTCAAAACAACTTGCAATAATTGACATTGCTTTAGCCAGCAAAGAAAGAGAGGCTCCAGAATATATTCAAATGGATGAAAAAAATAAAAAATTTAAGTTTGTAAGAATCCCAAAGTTTGAAGAAGTACCATACCCAGTTGTTATGGAACCAAATTTAGTTATTGAATATTACTCTAGATAATAATTATTTTTTATAGTTAATACCCTTATCATCAAATATTTTTCTTAATTCTCCACTTTCATACATTTCTTTAATGATGTCGCATCCACCTATGAATTCTTTTTTTATATAAAGTTGAGGGATTGTTGGCCAATCACTGAATACTTTAACTCCATCTCTTAAAGATTGATCTTCCAATACGTTTACACCCTTAAAATTTATCTCTAACATTTTAAGAATATTTGAGACGGTCATTGAAAAACCGCATTGTGGTTGATCTGGAGTACCTTTCATAAAAAGGCACACATCATTAGTATCAATATGATTTTGAATTAGACTTTTTATTTGATCATCCATTATTGTTCCTTTGTTTTAATTGCTAAAGCGTGTAGTTCATTCCCCATCTTACCTTTTAATGAATTATAAACCATTTTATGTTGTTCAATTTTACTTTTACCTACAAATTGAGAAGAGGTTATAGTTGCTGAATAATGATTGCCATCTCCAGCTAGATCTTGAATATCTATTACAGCGTCCGGCATTGCTTCTTTAATATGTTTTTCAATTTCTTTTAAATCCATTGCCATTATTAACTCATATACTTTGATAACCAATTTGTATAATAAGACTTTAATTCGTCAATTGTAACTTTTGTCTTTTCATTAATAATCATATCTTTTTGTGTGATAATTCCAAATTCCTCGAAATGTACAGAATTTTTATCTAAAATTTTTGTAACTTCATTTAAATTTTCTTTATTAATTTCTATTAAATACCTACCTTGATCTTCTGCAAAATAATACTCAATTTCGTTAATTAAATTTTTGGGCTTGCTTATTTTAACTCCCTTATTACCTTTAATACACATTTTGCTTATGGCAACTAATATACCACCCAAAGATATATCATGAGCACTTTTAACATATCCTTTATCAATTAAATTTAATATTGATTCTCCATTATTTTTTTCATTAAAAAGATTCACTTCTGGAGGAGGACCATTTTTTTCATCTAAAATTGCCCTTGCAAATAAACTTTGGTCAATATGACCTTCAGTTTTACCAATAATCAAAAGTAAATTATTAACTTCTTTTAAATCCATTGAAATCATTTTTCTGTAATCTTTAATCAGACCCACACCACCAATTGATGGAGTTGGTTTGATCCCAATTTCTTTAGTTTGGTTGTAAAAAGATACATTGCCAGATACCACTGGGAAATTTAAATATTTACTAGCTTCACCTATACCTTGAACACATTCAACAAACTCACCCATGTTGTTCTCATTTTCAGGACTTCCAAAATTTAAACAATTTGTTATAGCGATTGGTTTTGCTCCAACTGAAATCAAATTTCTCCAACTTTCAGCTACCACTTGTTTACCTCCCGTTAATGGATGAGCCCAGCAATATACTGCTGAGGAATCCACTGACGCTGCCACAGCTTTATTAGTTCCATGTACTCTTACAACACCAGAATCTCCACCTGGTTTCTGAATAGTGTCGCCCATAACTGTATGATCATATTGTTGCCAGATCCATTCTTTACTACAGATATTTTGATTAGATAAAATTTTCTTTAGTACATCCTTGATCTTTAATTTATTTAAAACTTCATTTTTAATTTTATTTTTTTTGGGTAACTTTGATTTTTTCCATTTACGATCATACATTGGGGAATTTTCAACAAGAATATTAATGGGTATTTCTGCTACTTGCTCTTCATTAAAAAATAATTCAATGTTTTTTGAGTTTGTTGTTTTTCCAATCACAGCAAAATCTAAATTCCATTTATCAAATATCTTTTTTGCCATTTCTTCTTTGCCATTTTCTAAAACAATTAACATTCGTTCTTGGCTTTCAGACAGCATAATTTCGTATGGAGTCATTCTTGTCTCTCTGCATGGGACTTTATTCAAATCAATTTCAATGCCTAAATTACCTTTTGATGCCATCTCAATACTTGAAGAAGTGAGACCTGCAGCTCCCATGTCTTGAATAGCGATAATAGAGTCACCAGCCATTAATTCTAAACATGCTTCAAGTAAAAGTTTTTCTGTAAAAGGATCACCGACTTGTACAGTTGGTTTTTTTTCTTCAATCTTTTCATCAAAACTAGCTGAAGCCATGCTTGCACCATGAATTCCATCTCTACCAGTCTTAGATCCCACATAAATTACAGGTTTATCTAAGCCTGCCGCTTTAGAATAAAAAATTTTATTTTTTTTTACTAAACCGAGTGTCATTGCGTTGACCAAAATATTTCCATTGTATGAACTATCAAAAGAAGTTTGACCTGCTATTGTTGGTACACCCATACAATTGCCATATCCACCAATACCATGCACAACTCCTCGTAAAAGATTTTTTGTTTTTTTATGCTGTGGGGATCCAAAATGTATTGAATTTAAATTAGCTATCGGTCTTGCTCCCATAGTAAATACATCCCTCATTATCCCTCCTACACCAGTTGCAGCACCTTGATATGGTTCAATAAATGAAGGATGATTATGGCTTTCAATTTTAAAGACAATTGCATCACCATCTTCAATATCAATAACACCTGCATTTTCTCCTGGACCTTGAATAACTTTTTTTCCTTTGGTTGGGAGCTTTTTTAAGTGAAGTCGTGACGACTTATAAGAACAATGTTCATTCCACATTGCAGAAAAAATCCCAAGTTCAGTAATATTTGGAGTTCTCTTTAGTAACTTACAAATTTTTTTATACTCATCAGATTTGAGACCATGATCTATAGCAATTTGCTCATTAACTTCCATTATTTAATATTATTAATTAAATTTTTAAAAAAAATTGAACCATCTTCTCCAGATAAACTTTGGTCTATCATTCTTTCGGGATGTGGCATCATCCCTATGACATTTTTTTCTTTATTAAAAATACCAGCAATGTTTTTAATTGAACCATTAGGATTATATTGATCATCTATTTTGCCTTCATAATTACAATAATAAAGTGCAATTTGATTATTATCCTTAATTTCTTTTAATTGATCTTTGGTGCAAAAATAATTTCCTTCATTATGCGCAATATGAAATTCTAAAACATCTTTATTAAGATTTTTAAAATATGTATTTTCTTTGTTGTCTAATTTCACGAAGACATTTTTACATATAAACTCTAAATATTTATTTCTTAACAAAACTCCAGGTACTAAACCTGTTTCAACTAATATTTGAAATCCATTGCAAATTCCCATGACCAATCCACCAGATTTTGCAAAATTTATAACTGATTGCATTATCTTTGATTTCGATGCCATACTTCCACAACGCAAGTAATCCCCATACGAAAAACCACCTGGAAGTACTACTAAATCACTTTTGGGAAGTTCATTGTCATTATGCCAAACCATCTTGTTATTAAAACCAAATTTTTTAAGCGCAACGTCCATGTCTCTATCACAATTTGAACCAGGAAAAGTTATTACAGATGACTTCATTAATTATTGTGTTTCAATAATTTTAAAGTTTTCGATTACAAGATTAGCTAAAAGTTTTTCACACATGTCCTCTACGACTGCTTTTGCTTTGTTTGGATCATTTTCGTTAACATCTATCTCAAAATATTTACCTTGTCTTACTTCACTAATATTTTTAAAACCCATCCCATCTAAAGCTTGATGGATGACTTTACCCTGTGGATCTAATACATCCTTTTTTAAAGTAATTATTGCAGAAACTTTCATTTTCTCTTTTTTTTTATAGACGAGAGTTTTGTAACATTAACTGCGGATACATTTGACTGCTCATGAAGAATACCAAGTCGTTTTGCAACTTCAGTATAAGCTGGTATCAAATCTCCCAAATCTTTTCTAAATCTATCCTTATCAAGTTTTTTGTCAGTAATTGAATCCCACAATCTACAAGTATCTGGGCTGATCTCATCTGCTAAAATAATATTATTTTTTCCACTTTCATGAGTGAAGCCAAACTCTACTTTAAAATCAACTAATTTAATTCCAACTCCTCGAAATAAACCTAATAAAAAATCATTCAGTCTTTTTAAATTTTCATCAATCAAATCAAGCTGAATAGCGTTAAGCCAATTGAATGCCAGGATGTGTTCTCTACTAATATTTGGATCTCCCAATTTATCATCTTTAAGACAATATTCTATCAATGGATATTCGAGCACAGTTCCATCTTCAATACCCAGTCTTTTTGTTAAAGATCCAGTAGCAATATTTCGTACAATGAACTCAATTGGAATTATATCGACGAGTTTGACAAGTTGTTCTCTCATATTTAGTCTTTTTACCAAATGATTTTTAATTCCAATTTGATTTAGGTTTGAGAGTATATGCTCTGAGATTCTATTATTTAGGACACCTTTGCCTTCAATTGTACTTTTTTTTTG
>CACPDT010000024.1 GCA_902632665.1 uncultured Pelagibacteraceae bacterium
TTTAGCAATTCTTTTTTATAGTTTAAAAATATCTTCCCAAAAAACATCAATTTTTCAAAAAATTTTAACTGTTTTTCTAGGATATATTTTACTACCATTAATTTTATCAATTCCTTTTTATCTAAGTATTTATAATTTAACTTTTATAAATTCTTTTTTTGAAGCGGTATCAGGATTTACTTCTACTGGCTTTACTATCTTTGAAAATATTAAAAATATTGATCAAAGTCTAATATTATGGAGATCAACTATCCAATGGATAGGAGGATTGTATTTTTTATTTTCAATAATTTATTTAATAGATATTTATGATGAAAACTTTAAAAAAACGTTAACAAATTTTTTTTCATTTAATACTTCAGAAGTACTTAAACAAGCAATAAAAGTTTTTTTTATATATTCTGGTATAACTTTAGTAATTTTTATAATACTAAATTTATTTTCTATAAGAACTTTCGACTCTTTAAATTTAGCGTTTTCATTAATTTCCTCAGGAGGTTTCTTACCTACAAATAATTTATCCAGTATAATTAGAGATGATACTCAGACTATTATTTTATCATTTTTGATGTTGACATCCTTTTTTAGCATTTTTTTTAGTTATAACTTATTTTTCTTTAAGAAAAAAAATATAAATTTTTTGTATGAAGATCTCAATTTGATAATTTACTTCGTTATAATTTTAATAATTTTCTTTTTATTTTTTAGTTTTAATCAAAACTTTTTGAATAATTTTTTGTCAATATCAAGTAGTATGTCAAATATTGGTTTTACACTAAATAACTCAAATACAAATTTGACTTTTGTTTATTTAATTTTGGTAATTATCGGGGGATCTTTTTTTTCCACAAGTTCAGGTTTGAGATTTATGAAAATTTATTCTTTATTTAAATATTCAGTTAATCAAATTCTATCATTCAGCAGACCAAAAAATATATATAAGAATAAGTTATTTTTCTCTGAAGTTAACTTTGACTTTGATGAGATAAGTAAATATTTTTTATCTGTTCTCATATTTATTTTATCACTATTTATTTTAACAACTTTACTGACTATAGGCGATTTTAGTTTTGAAAATTCATTTAAATTATCAATTTTAACATTAATGAATACTGTCAATTCAAGTTCATATGGTTTAAGTGATCTAACTTTTTATAATCTTTCGTATTTCACCAAATATTGTCTTATTTTTTTCATGATTGTTGGACGAATTGAGTTATTAACAATCTTACTTCTTGTGAAAAAATTTCTTTTTAAAAATTAATTAATTATTGTATATGTAATGATATTTTGCGCCCTTAGCTCAGCTGGATAGAGCATCGGTTTTCTAAACCGAGGGTCGGAGGTTCGAATCCTCCAGGGCGCGCCATTAATAGCCTATTTAATCATTAAATTGTTCTTGACTAGAATTTGAGTTAAAGCTGAATTGCATGAAATTTCTCTTGAACACTATTTTTGAACATGCTTAAATTATAAATATTCAAAAGTAATTTTGAATTATTTGTTAACAAATAAATAAACAATAGGAAGAAATATGTTTAAATACTTAAAACAATTAACTTCTTTAGTTGCTATGGTAGCTGTGTTGTTCACTTTTACAACAGAGTCTATGGCTGCTAAAAAATCTAAAACACTTAAAAACACTCAGAAAAAAGGGTTTGTAAGATGTGGAGTATCTCAAGGTCTTCCAGGATTTTCTAATGCTGACGCTGCAGGAAATTGGACTGGTGTCGACGTTGATGTATGTAGAGCTGTAGCTGCTGCAGTATTAGGTGATGCAAATAAAGTTAAGTTTACACCACTAAGTGCTAAAGAAAGATTTACTGCTTTAACTTCTGGTGAGATTGATATCTTATCTAGAAACACAACTTGGACTCTTTCTAGAGATGCTGATATCGGACTTACTTTCGTGGGAGTAAACTTCTACGATGGACAAGGTTTCATGGTAAGAAAAAGTTCAGGTATTACTTCAACTAGCCAATTCAAAAATGGTATCTCAGCTTGTACAAACATTGGTACAACAACTGAGTTAAACATGAGAGACTTTTTTAACTCAAAAGGAATTTCTTATGAGCCAGTAGCTTTTGAAAAAGCTGATGAAGTTGTAGCTGCTTACGATGCAGGTAGATGTGATACGTATACTACTGATAAATCTGGATTAGCTGCTCAAAGAACAAAAATGAAGAATCCTGATGAGCACATTGTTCTACCAGAAACTATTTCTAAAGAACCTTTAGGACCAGTTGTTAGACAAGGTGATGCAGTTTGGGAAGATATCGTTAGATGGTCTTTGAACACGATGATTGAAGCTGAAGAATATGGCATTACTTCATCAAATGCAGACATGATGAAAACTTCTGATAACCCAGCTATTAAAAGATTAGTTGGAGCAGAAGGTGAATTAGGTGCTGCTTTTGGTCTAGATAATGACTGGAGCTTAAGAATTATCAAGCAAGTTGGTAACTATGGTGAAAGTTATAAGAGAAATATAGCTGACACTGGAATTTTACCAGACAGAGGTCCTAACCAATTATGGACTAAGGGCGGAATACTTTACGTTCCACCTGCTAGATAATTGTAGTTTAAAACATTTAAAAAGGGCTAGATTTTTCTAGCCCTTTTTTTTATAAACTCATATATTATCCCAATTGTGAATTTTAAACTTAAAGACATTATTCCTCAACTAATTACAGTTATCGCCGTAGTTTTAGTATTTGGCTTTTTTACTTATAATGCTCAAATCAATATGGAAAATAGAGGTATTGATTTTGGTTATGGTTTTTTATCGCAAGAATCATCTTTTGATGTTCAATTTTCTTTAATTGAATATGATGGATCTCACTCATATTTTAGAGCTTATTTAGTTGGTCTACTAAATACAATTCTTGTGTCTGTTATTGGAATAGTTATTGCAACAATTCTTGGAGTAATAGTTGGTATAGCACGATTATCGCCTAATTACCTGATAAATAAATTTGCCGCTTTCTATGTTGAGTTTTTTAGAAACATTCCATTATTATTACAAATTTTCTTTTGGTATTTTGCAGCATTGCGTGCCTTGCCACTTCCACAAGATGCTGAAGCAATATTTGGTGTTTTTTTTCTAACAATTAAGGGTTTATATGTCCCAGCATTTCTTTGGCAAAATTTTAATATTTTCTTTTATTCAATTATAGCTGCAATCATAGCAATTATTTTAATAAAAACTCATGCAAAAAAAATTCAGGAAAAACAAGGTAAACAAATACCAGTTTTTTTGATTTCAATAGGATTGATATTTATTCTTCCAATTTTAAGTTTTTTGATAGGTGGAGTAAGACTTTCTTTTGAAGTTCCTGTTTTAAAACAATTAGCAACAACATCTTTTATTTATGAGGGCGGTGTAAGCTTGCCTCCAGAATTAATTGCGTTAACATTATCTTTATCTTTATATACAGCAACATTTATTGCAGAATGTGTTAGAGCTGGAATTCAGGGTGTTGGTAAAGGTCAAAAAGAGGCAGCAGCATCGATAGGACTTACTCCAAATCAAGTGCTTAAATTAGTAATTATGCCTCAAGCTTTAAGAATAATTATTCCGCCAACAACAAACCAATATCTTAATTTAACTAAAAATTCGTCTTTAGCAGCAGCAATAGCTTATCCGGATTTAGTGCTGGTCTTTGCAGGAACAGCATTGATGCAAACAGGTAAGGCAATAGAAATAGTATCAATTACAATGTTTACTTATCTAACCTTGAGTATTTCAATCTCAATTTTAATGAATTGGTATAATAAAAAAATAGCTATTCAGGAAAAATAATGTCTAATATTAATTTTTTAAAACCTGATAGAAGTAACCTCAATATCTTTTTGTATCTAGGTTCTTTTTTGTTTTTTATAAGTATTTTAGATGTTTTCTTAAATTCTTTTTTTAAACTAAATTTAACTGGTTTTTTACCCAATTTTTTAAGTTTTTTATTACCTCTCATACTTGGTTTTGTCGGTCTTTATTTTATTAGAATAGAGTTTAGCGGTATAAAAAACTTAGATCTTTTAAACAAACATATTAATACAAATAATTTCAATGCAGTTTTATCTTTGTTAATAATATTTGTAATTATTAAATCTTTACCACCTATACTAAGCTGGTTTTTTATCGATGCTAGTTTTGCAGGTGATAGCAAGGATGTTTGTACTGGTTCGGGTGCTTGTTGGACATACATAAAAGTTTGGATTAGAAGATTTATGTATGGAATGTATCCAAATGCAGAACAATGGAGAATTAATTTATCATTTGTAGCATTGGTACTTCTTGGTTCAGTTGGTTATTTTGCTACTGATAAATTTAAAAAATATTTAACATTATATTATGTTGTGATTTACCCTGTAATTGCTTTCTTATTTATCTTTTTCTTTATTTCAGGTGGTCCAGTATTTTTTGATTTTTCTTATGGAATAATTGCTGCAATTCTATCAGTAATAATTGGTTTCTTTATCCCAAGTAAATTTAAATTTTATTACTTTTTAATTGTACCTTTAGCGCTGTATATCATTTTAAAGTATTTTCTTTTTTTTGAAGAATACATAGAGTTAGGAAAATTAGATGGTTTAAATTGGGTTGAAACTGGTGCTTGGGGCGGTTTATCTCTAACATTTATAATTTCTTTTTTCTGTCTAATTTTCTGCTTTCCTATAGGAATGGCTTTTGCGCTTGGACGAAGATCAGATTTTCCATTAATAAGATATATATCAGTTGGTTTTATTGAATTTTGGAGAGGTGTACCGCTAATAACAGTTTTATTTATGTCTGCTGTAATGTTTCCAATGTTTTTACCGGAAGACTTTTTTATTGATAAGTTAGTAAGAGCTATAATTGCAATTTCATTATTTGAGGCCGCATATGTTGCAGAAGTTATTAGAGGTGGATTACAAGCTTTACCAAGAGGTCAGTATGAAGCTGCAAAATCCTTAGGTATGGGTTATTGGAAAATGCATATTTTTGTAATTTTACCACAGGCATTAAAATTAGTAATTCCTGGAATCGCTAATACCTTTTTAGCACTAGTAAAAGATACTCCATTAATATTTGTTGTAGGATTATTGGAAATAGTTGGAATGCTAAACTTAGCAAAGACAAATCCAAAATGGTTAGGATTTGCCATGGAAGGGTACGTATTTGCTGCAATAATTTTCTGGATTATTTGTTATGCAATGAGTAAATATAGTTATAATCTAGAACAAAAATATAAAACCGATAGATAAAAATTTATGTCAGAAAGCATTATCCAAATAAGTAACATGAATAAGTGGTTTGGTGATTTTCAAGTTTTAAAAGGAATAAACTTAGAAGTTAAACCTAAAGAAAAAATTGTTGTTTGTGGTCCATCAGGATCAGGAAAATCTACATTAATTAGATGCATTAATAGATTAGAAGAACACCAAGAAGGTAATATTGTTGTTGATGGAACTGAATTAACAGAAGATACAAAAAATATTGAACAAATTAGAGCTGAAGTTGGAATGGTGTTTCAACAATTTAATTTATTTCCTCACTTATCTATTTTGGATAACTGCACATTAGCACCTATTTGGGTTAAAAAAATGCCTAAAAAAGAGGCAGAGGAATTAGCATTAAAACATCTAGAAAGAGTACAGATACTTGATCAAGCACAAAAATATCCAGGACAATTATCCGGTGGGCAACAACAAAGGTGTGCAATTGCAAGAGCTTTGTGTATGGAGCCAAAAATAATGCTTTTTGACGAACCTACATCTGCTTTAGATCCCGAAATGATTAAAGAAGTGCTAGATGTTATGGTAAATTTGGCAAAACAAGGAATGACTATGATTGTGGTTACTCATGAAATGGGTTTTGCAAAAGAAGTTGCAGATCAAATGATATTTATGGATGAAGGAATGATAGTAGAAAAAGCTGATACCAAAGAATTTTTTGCTAATCCAAAGAGTGATAGAACCAAACTTTTCCTCAGTCAGATACTATAGTTCAAGCTAATTTCAAGAAATATTTCTCAAATTATAGCTTAAGTAATGCTTGACATATTTCCTTTGATACGGGTTTTTGGGCAAAAAAAATAAAAATTTATTGTTGCAGTAGGTATTAAAAACTAGTTCAATTAGTTTTTTAAAAAATTAAGAGGGGTCTTAATGGAAGATAATTTTAATAAGCATTTAGGCAATAAGCTTAAGCTTAGAAGACTAGCACTAGGTTTAACTCAAACTAAAGTAGCAAAAGCAATTAACGTCACATTTCAACAAATCCAAAAATATGAAAAAGGTACTAATGGAGTTAGCTCAATAAGATTGTTACAATTATCGAACTATCTTAAAGTGCCAATCAATTATTTTTTTGAGGATTTTTCAGAATATCTTGTAAATTTAGAAAAATCACAAGAAGGACACATGAATGTAAATTATAACTTTTTAGTGAAATTATATTCTGAACTAAATGCTGATCAAAAATTAAAATTTAATAAATCATTACAGGCAGCAAGTAATAATATTTCAAAGGTTGGATAATTTTTGGCTCCTCGGGCAGGACTCGAACCTGCGACCAATTGATTAACAGTCAACTGCTCTACCAACTGAGCTACCGAGGAATGTAAATTCACAACTTACTTTCTTTTTAAACTAAAACAAGATTTTTTTTGGAGGCAACGCCCGGAATCGAACCGGGATACAAGGATTTGCAATCCTCTGCGTAACCATTCCGCCACGTTGCCATATGTTTTAGAAGCAAGCTACACTGAGTTTTATATAAAATATTTGCAATTAGTCTATTAAATAACGTTCCAATTTGATTATTGTTAATTTAGATTATTAAATTATAAACTAATTACACCCATGATTAGCGATAAATATATACATTCAAAAGTTGAAGATAAAATTTATGGTTATTGGGAGAAAAATAAATTATTTAAACCACAAAAAAATTCAAAAAAATTTTCAATTGTAATTCCACCACCTAATGTAACTGGAAGCTTACACATGGGGCATGCTTTAAATAATTCAATTCAAGATTTATTAGTTCGTTATTATCGAATGAATAATTACGAAACATTATGGCAACCCGGAACTGATCATGCGGGTATTGCAACTCAAGCACTTGTCGAGAGAAAATTAGAGAAAGAAAATTTAAGTAAAATTGACCTTGGTAGAGAAAAATTTATAGAAAAAGTGTGGGAATGGAAAAATGAATATGGGGACATAATTATCAACCAACTAAAGAAATTAGGATGTTCATGTGATTGGTCTAGAAATGCGTTCACTATGGATGAAAATTTATCAAAATCCGTCATTAAGGTTTTTGTAGAATTACATAAAAAAAAATTGATTTATAAGGCTGAAAAACTTGTAAATTGGGACACCGTTTTAAAAACCGCGATTTCAGATTTGGAAGTAGATCAAAGAGAGATGAATTCTAAGATCTATTATATTAGATACCCAATTGATAACTCCTCAGAATTCATCACTATTGCAACAACCAGACCTGAGACAATGCTGGGAGATACTGCGATTGCGGTAAATCCGAAGGATAAAAGATATAAAGATTATGTCGGCAACGCTGTCACAATACCAATCGTAGGTAGAAAAATAAAAATTATTAAAGATAATTATGCTGATCCAGAACAAGGTACTGGTGCGCTGAAAATCACTCCAGCGCATGATTTTAATGACTATGATGTAGGTCAAAGAAATAAATTAGAAATAATTAATATTTTTACTGAAGAGGGAAAAATAAATGATAATGCTCCAAAAGATTATATTGGCTTAGATAGGTTTGATGCCCGTAAAAAAATATTAAACGAGTTAAAAGAAAAAGATTTTTTTGTTAAAGAAGAAAACATTAAAAATAAAGTTCCATATGGTGATAGATCAAATTCAGTAATTGAACCTTTTTTAACAGAGCAATGGTTTGTTGATGCAAAGAAACTAGCAATCAAAGCTAAAAAAATTGTTAAGACAAAAAAAACAAATTTCTTTCCAACAAATTGGTCTAAAACTTATTTTCAGTGGATGAATAATATTGAGCCATGGTGTATTTCACGACAATTATGGTGGGGACATCAAATACCAGCTTGGTATGGACCTGATCAAAAAATCTTTGTTGCTATCAATGAAAATGATGCAATTAAACAAGCAAAAAAACATTATAAAAAAAATGTAAAACTT
>CACPDT010000025.1 GCA_902632665.1 uncultured Pelagibacteraceae bacterium
CATATTATTTTTTTGCAATTAGTGTCTCTCCTGAAATGGCCTTTTGACCAACTTTCACAAGTGGCTCATAATTTTCATAATAGATATCAGCTCTACTACCAAATCGTATCATACCAATACGATCCCCTTGCTTCAATTCTTGATCTTTATTAGACTCACAAACTATTCTTCTTGCAACCAGTCCTGCTATTTGAACAACTATGATATCATTATTGTGAGAGTCTTTAATTTTAAAGTAATTTCTCTCATTATCTTCACTTGCTTTATCTAATGAAGCGTTCACAAACTTGCCGGGCTTATATAAAATTTCCTCAATCTTGCCTGCACATGGTGTTCTGTTAACATGACAATCAAAAATATTCATGAAAACACTAATTTTTTTAAATTTTTTATTCTCAAGACTAAGTTCTTTAGGCCCATTTACTTCTTCTACTTTAATTACCTCACCATCTGCTGGACTAACAAGATAATTGTCATCATCTATAATAACTCTTTCTGGGTCTCTAAAAAAATAATAAACCCAAATAGTTAAGACCAAACCAATAAGACCTAAGAAGTTACTAAAAATATAAAATACAATTGTGATTATTCCAGCTATAACTAAAAATTTATAACCTTCAGCGTGAATTTTTGGAAAAATCTTACTAAACATATTCTTCTATTTGATAATTTGTCATTAATATGTATATAAAATCGCGAAATTCAATTATTAAGATAAAAATATAAGTGAGCAAAATAAGCGTTAAAAACCCAATAGTAGAGTTAGATGGCGATGAAATGACCAGAATAATCTGGGAATTCATTAAGAAAAAATTGATACTTCCATATTTAGATCTTGGCATCGAGTACTACGACTTAGGAATGAAAAGTAGAGATGACTCTGACGATCAAATCACTATCGACTCTGCTAATGCAATTAAAAAGATTGGTGTCGGTATCAAATGTGCAACCATTACTCCAGATGAAGCACGAGTTGAAGAATTTAAATTGAAAAAAATGTGGAGATCTCCAAACGGAACTATTAGGAATATTATTGGAGGAACTGTATTTAGAGAACCCATAATTTGTTCTAATATTCCAAAACTCGTACCATCATGGTCTGACCCAGTAGTAATCGGGAGACATGCGTTTGGAGATCAATATAGAGCAACAGATTTCAAAGTGCCTGGTAAAGGTAAGATGGAAGTAAAATGGACCTCTGAGGATGGTAAAGATGAAATTAAATATGAAGTATTTAATTTTACTGGTCCAGGAGTTGCGCTCTCAATGTATAATTTAGATAAATCAATCGAGGATTTTGCAAGATCCTGTTTTAGTTATGGAATAATTAAGAATTGGCCAGTTTACTTATCAACTAAAAATACAATTCTAAAAAAATACGATGGAAGATTTAAAGATATATTTGAAGAAGTCTATAATAAAGAATTCAAGAAAAAATTTGAGGATGCAAAAATTACTTATGAACACAGATTAATTGATGACATGGTAGCATGTGCAATGAAATGGAGTGGTAAGTATATATGGGCATGTAAAAATTATGATGGTGATGTTCAATCAGATACCATGGCTCAAGGATATGGCTCACTTGGTTTAATGACAAGTACACTGCTTACACCTGATGGAAAAATAATGGAGGCAGAAGCAGCTCACGGAACAGTAACAAGACATTATAGAATGCACCAACAAGGTAAAGAAACTTCCACAAATCCAATTGCCTCGATTTTTGCATGGACAAGAGGATTAGCCCACAGAGGAAAACTTGATGGTAATGACGAACTTATCAAATTTGCAAATACAATTGAAAAAGTTTGTATTGAAAGTGTGGAAAATGGCTCCATGACAAAGGATCTTGCAATATTGGTTGGACCTTCAAGCAAATATTTAACAACCAATCAATTTCTGGATGTAATTGATAATAATCTTAAACAGAAGCTAAATTAAAGCCTTTAGTTTTTCAAAAGCCTCATCAATTTTGTTTTTATCCTGCCCCCCTGCTTGAGCAAAATCTTTTCGGCCACCCCCACCTTTGCCACCAATAATTTCTGAACCTAATTTTGCAAATTTTACGGCATCATATTTATCAATTAACTTTTCAGTGACTCCAACCCCTAAACCAACCTTATCTTCACTACTTGCAAAGACAATTACAATTCCATCGCCAAGTTCTTTTTTTCCACTATCAACTAATTTTCTCAAATCTTTAGGGGGTAAATCTTGAACTTTTTGAAATCGAACTTTTATATCCTTTATTTTTTGATCATTAATAATATTTTTTGTTTTATCTTGAAGGACTGAATTAACATTTAATTGTTCAAGTTGTTTTGAAAGATTTTTTATAATTTCTTTTAAATCTTTATTATTAACTTTTGGTTTACCTCCAAGTTTGATTATTTGTGATGACAAATCTTTGATAGTCTCTTCATCTTTTTGTACAGATAAAGTTGATAACTTTTCTTTATTCTTAATAAAATCCTCAAGCTGTTTATCTCTTAAAGCTTCAACTCTTCTTACTCCTGCAGCAATAGATGATTGACTGACTGTTTTAAATTTTCCAATATCTCCAGTGTTTTTTACATGTGTTCCACCGCATAATTCCGTTGAAAAATATGCATCTTTTTCCTTACCCATTGAAACGACACGAACTTCTTCACCATATTTTTCACCAAAAAAAGCTAGCGCTCCCTTTTCTATTGCAGCTTTAGGTGTCATAATTCTTGTAGTCACTTCAGAGCCATTTTTAACGTATTCGTTAACTAATTTATCTATTGTCTCTAATTCCTCATTAGTGATCGGTTTCATGTGACTAAAGTCAAATCTCAAACGATCTGGTGCAACTAATGATCCTTTTTGCATCACGTGCTTACCTAAAGTTCTTCTTAAAGACTCATGAAGTAAGTGAGTTGCAGAATGATAAGCTTTTAAATTATTTCTTCTCTCAACATCAATTTTCATTTCAACAACATCGTTAATTTTTATTTCTCCAGTTTTAACTGATCCATAATGAACAAATAAATCTCCAAGTTTTTTTTGTGTATCCTCAACTTCAAAAACTGAATTTCCAGAAACTATTGTACCTTTATCTCCAAGTTGTCCTCCTGACTCACCATAAAAAGGAGTTTGATTAGTTATAATCATTCCCTCTTCTCCATTAGCTAATGATTTTGATTCCTGATTGTTTTTAATTAAATTTAATACTATTCCCTCAGATTGATTAGACTCGTAACCCAAAAATTCTGTAGGACCAGTTTTATCTTTAATTGAAAACCAAATTGCTTCTTCTGAGCTGTCGCCAGATCCTTTCCAATTCCTTTTTGCAAGTTCTTTGCTCTTTTTCATCAACTCATCAAATTTTTGATGGTCAACTTTTAATGATTTGTTTTTTAAAATATCTTCTGTGAGATCTAATGGAAAACCATAAGTATCATATAATTTAAAAGCTACTTCACCTGGTAACACTTTGTCAATTTTTGAAATTTCATCATTCAAAATTTTAATTCCTCGATCAAGTAAAACTAAAAATTTTTCCTCTTCCATTTTTAATGTTTCTGTTATTAAAGATTCTGATCGCTCTAACTCTGGATAATTTCCAGACATTTCATTTTTTAAAGACTCAAAAATTTTGTAAAAAATAGGTTCTTTTGATCCTAGTAAATGAGAATGCCTCATACCTCTTCTCATAATTCTTCTTAAGACATATCCACGACCTTCATTGGATGGTAGAACACCTTCAGCTAAAAGAAATGAACTTGCTCTTAAGTGATCAGCAATTACCCTAAAACTCGATATATTACTGTCAGCTTGTTTAACTTTAGTTACATCTGATATCGAACTTATTAATTTCTTAAAATGATCAGTTTGATAATTGTCATGTGTGCCTTGTAAAAGAGCAGCTATTCTCTCCAATCCCATTCCAGTATCTACGGATGGTTTGGGTAAATCTATTCTTTTATCTTTTGAAACTTGTTCATATTGCATGAATACCAAGTTCCAAATTTCAATAAAACGATCTCCATCTTGATCTTTTGTTCCTGGTAAACCACCTTTTAAATGATCACCATGATCATAGAATATTTCTGAGCAAGGCCCGCAAGGACCTGTTTCACCCATTGACCAGAAATTATCTGATGTCGAAATTCTAATAATTCTATCATCGCTAAAACCCGCTATTTTCTTCCAAAAATTAAAGGCTTCATCATCTTCATGAAAAACAGTTACATAAAGTCTATTTTTATCTAAACCAAAATCTTTAGTGATTAAATTCCATGCAAGTTCAATTCCTCTTTCTTTAAAATAGTCTCCAAAAGAAAAATTGCCCAACATTTCAAAAAAAGTATGGTGTCTTGGAGTGTAACCAACATTTTCTAAATCATTATGCTTACCTCCTGCTCTGACACATTTTTGAGAAGTGGTTGCTTTTTGATAATCTCTTTTTTCTAATCCAGTAAATACATTCTTAAATTGAACCATTCCAGAATTAGCAAACATTAATGTTGGATCATTATTTGGAACTAAATTACTAGACTCAACAATCTTATGATCATTCTTTTCAAAATATTTTAAGAACGTACTTCTTATTTCATTTAATGATTTATCCGCCATACTTTAAAATACAGCTTTTTTATTCTATGTCTAGTTAGGGATAAAGGGGGAAAGGCGCTTATAACAAGCGCCTTTTATAATTTAAAGATGACCTTTAATTTTAGTTCTTTTTAGAAGGAGTAGCTTCTTTTGCTGCCTCTTCTTTTTCAGCTACTTTCTTCTCTTTTTCAATTTTTTCAGGACTTAATGGATTTCCTTCAATTTTCTTTGAGATCACACCTGCTTTTTCTCTAATTGCCATTTCTATTTCTGCAGCAACTTTAGGATTTTGAGCAAGGTAAGTTTTTGCATTTTCTCTACCTTGACCTATTTTTTCACCCTTATAAGCATACCATGCTCCTGATTTTTCAATAATGTCAGCTTTAGCACCTAGGTCGACTAACTCACCCATTTTACTAATTCCTCTGCCATACATTAAGTCAAACTCAACAACTTTAAATGGTGGTGCAACTTTATTCTTAACTACTTTTACTCTTGTAGTATTGCCGATAATTTCATCTTTATCTTTAATAGCACCAATTCTTCTAATATCCATTCTTACAGATGAATAAAACTTCAACGCATTTCCACCTGATGTTGTTTCTGGACTTCCAAACATAACTCCAATTTTCATTCTAATTTGGTTAATGAAAATCATCATTGTGTTTGTATTTGAAATTGAACCAGTTAATTTTCTTAAAGCCTGACTCATTAATCTTGATTGAAGACCAACATGATGATCACCCATCTCACCTTCAATTTCAGCTTTTGGAGTTAAAGCTGCAACAGAGTCAATTACGATAACTGAAATAGAGCCTGATTTTACTAGTGTATCGGCGATTTCTAAAGCTTGCTCACCTGCATCTGGTTGAGAAATTAAAAGCTCTTCAGTATTCACTCCTAATTTTTTTGCATAGACTGGATCTAAAGCATGCTCCGCATCAACAAATGCACAAATTCCACCCGCCTTTTGAGCTTCAGCAACTACTTGTAATGCTAATGTTGTTTTTCCAGAACTCTCTGGTCCATAAACTTCAATAATTCTTCCTTTAGGTAAACCACCTATTCCTAAAGCTAAATCTAAACTTAAAGAACCTGTAGATATCGACTCGATATCCATCGCTCTTTTTTCACCTAGCTTCATAACTGAACCTTTTCCAAAATTGTCAGTTATCTGGCTAATCGCAGCATCTAATGCTTTGTTTTTTTCTTTAATATCCAATTCTTGATCTTTCGTAGATTTAACTACTTTTAAGTTATTTTTTGTCATTTTTTGCCTCTTTTCTTGCTTTTTTTAACACTCGAATCATAAAATAAATGTACACATTTTGTTCTCATTAGCAAGATATTTTATTTTTCCTCAAAAAACCAATAATTATCTTATTTTCAGGTAATCGCTGTTTAGCAATCCTAAGGACTTTAACAGATTAAACTGAGATAGAATGTAATTTCTTTCAGAATCTGCCAAAGAAATTTGAGCATTCAAAAGTAATGAGTTGGATTGAATGACCTCTAAAGTTGTTCTTCCTGCCCCACTATTATATTCAGCAGCAATTCCTTCATTGGCAATTTCAGCAGCTTTAACTTGGGATTGAACAGAATTAAGTAAACTTCTATTAGATTGATAATTAGACCAGGCGCTAGCTACATCGGTTTGATTTTGTTTTACAGCACTATCTAAAATCAATCTTTTTCTATTTTCTAAACTTTGATTTTTTTTATATTTAGCAATATTTTTCCCGCCTGAAAAAAAAGGCCACGAAACGGTTGCTTTAATAGTATCTTTTTCTCTCTCATCATATGTTGTATTTAAATCTTCAGTATATAATCTTTCAAAAGATAATTTCGCAGTAGGTGCTAAATCTGATTTTGCAATAGATTTATCTTTAATAGATTGTTCGTACTCTAACTTTGCGATTATTAAATCTGGGTTATTTTTCTTTGAAAGTTCAATTGCTGAGTTTAGATTACCAGGAAGTTCATAATTAGTAATTGAGCTTTTATCCAATGATCGCACATCATTAATGCTACCTATAATATTTTCATAATTTAATTTGCTGGTTAATAAATCATTTTGTGCTTTAATAAACTGTGCCTCAGCGCCTGCTAAAGAGGACTCTGATTGAGAAACATCTGATAAAGAAATTTGACCTCTGCTAAGTCTAATTCTATCAGTTTCAACTTGTCTGTTTAAAAGATCAACGTTTGCTCTATTTATTTCCAACTTTTCATTTGCTGAAATAAGCCCCGTATAAGCCTCTGCAGTTTTGTATAAGATGTCTTGTTCTTTTTTTAATAATTTCGCTTTTGCAAGATCAATACCTATCTTATTTTTTGCAAGATCTGCACCTCTACCAAAATCAATCAAAGTTTGAGTAATTGAAACTGATCTTGTCGAAGGATCCACATCACTAATTGAAGCATCTCCCCCACCTTGATTAGTAAGTTTATTAGTATCTTCCTGGCTTTCAGTACCCTCAAGAGTAATAGTTGGTAAATAAGATCCTCTTGCAATATTTAGATCTTGTTCAGAAACATTAATATTTTCTCTTTCCGCGTTAAGCTCTGAATTATTTTTATATGCTTTTGATAAAGCACTAGAAAAAGTCTCTGCATTTACTTGAGAAGATAAAAAGAATGTTCCAAAAAAAATTAAAATTATTTTTTTCATTTACTTTTATATACTGCAGATTTGATCTGATGGTTACTGTTTAGATTAAAAATTATAGATGCATATTTAGGCATATTTT
>CACPDT010000026.1 GCA_902632665.1 uncultured Pelagibacteraceae bacterium
GAATTACTGATGAAAAAATTATAAACATTGTTGAGTCGGTCTTAATAGATTTTAACAATGATATTGTAAGTTCTTTGCAAAAAAAAAATACGGAAGCAGTATCCATCCACACTAAAAAAAATAATATTATTGAGGTCGTACCAGAGGCAAAAGAGCTAGGTTTTGTTGGCCTGCCAAATAAGATTAATAACAATATTTTATTGGATATAATTCAACAAAATAAAATACCGATTGTTTCACCATTAGGCTTAGATAAAAACAATCAAACACATAATATTAATGGTGATACTGCGGCAATGGCTGTAGCGAAATCTGTCAAATCAAGGAGATTACTATTGATGACAAATGTTGATGGTGTTTTAAATAAAGAAAAAAAACTTATAGATGAAATATCCTCATCTGAAATATTAGAGATGGTAAAAGATGAGACAATTACTGAAGGAATGATACCTAAAATAAATGCTTGTCTAGATGCTGTTAATAATGGAGTTACAGCAGCAGGTATAATAAATGGTACAAAACAGCATTCTTGTTTATGGGAAATTTTCTCAGACGAGGGATCAGGCACATTAATAAGAAAATGAACTTAAAAGAAAAAAAATATCTGCTACTTGATCTTGATGGTGTTTGTTATGGAAAACACAATAACTATTCTTTAGAGCGTGTATTTGGTCAAGTTTCAAAGAGGATGACTCAATTTATATCTGAAAAACTTAAAATTGATAAAGATAAAGCTAAAGAATTACAAACAAATTATTTCTATAAATATAATACATCATTAAGAGGATTAATGGTCCATAATGGAATATCACCAGATGAATTTTTATCTTACGTCCATGAAATTGATTTATCATTTATGAAAGAAGATAAAATTATGAGGAATGAGCTTAAACAATTAGAAATGGAAAAATTTATCTTCACCAATGGTAGTGCTGAACATGCTGCTAATATTTTAACTCATCTGGGTGTGTATGATTTATTTGGAAGAGATAAGGTTTTTGATATTAAAGACGCTGGTTATGTACCTAAACCAGAAGCAGAAACCTTTGACTTAATGGTAAAAAAATTTGGTATAAATCCAAAAGAGACTATTTACATTGAAGATATAGCTAAAAATTTAAGTATAGGTCACGAACGAGGTTGTACAACCGTTTGGTTAATTAATGATGAGCATTTTGGAAAAATGGATGCAGACAAAGATTTTATTTCACACAAAATTGAAAATCTGTCTTTATTTCTAAAAGAAATAAGGCTATTAAAAAGTAATTAATTATGTCTTTAGAAAAAATAATCAATGATGCTTGGGAAAATAAAGATCAGGTAAACCAGGATTCTGATCAAAATTTAAAAGATGCTATTGACCAAGTTATTGCTGATTTAGATAGTGGTAAATCAAGAGTTGCCGAGAAAATTAATGGAGAATGGGTAACTCATCAGCACCTTAAGAAAGCTATAATGTTAAGTTTTAGAATTTACCCAATGGAAAATTTAAATGGTCCTTATAGTAGTTGGTATGATAAATCACATTTATTAAAAGGTAAAACTGCAGGATGGACCAAAGCTGATCATGAAAAAGCGGGTTTTAGAATGGTTCCGAACTCACCAGTAAGAAAAGGTTCATTTGTCGGAAAAAATGCAGTTCTTATGCCGTGTTATGTAAACATTGGAGCATATATTGACGAAGGAACAATGATAGATACTTTTGCAAGAGCTGGTAGTTGTTGTCAGATAGGTAAAAATTGCCATATTTCTGCAGGTTCGGGTGTTGGTGGAGTTCTAGAGCCCGCGCAAGCTTTACCAACAATCATAGAGGATAATGTATTTCTTGGAGCGATGTCTGAGGTAGTTGAAGGCGTAATTGTTGGAGAAGGTTCAGTTTTAAGTATGGGTATGTATATTGGACAATCAACTAAAATAGTTGAGAGAAAAACTGGTAAAATTACTTATGGTAAAATACCACCTTATTCAGTTGTAGTTCCAGGCTCGTTGCCTGATAAAAATAATTCTTCTGCACCCTCCTTGTATTGTGCAGTAATAATTAAACAAGTTGATGAAAAAACAAGATCTAAAACTTCTATTAACGACCTCTTAAGAGACTAAAAATGAAAACTTTAAATGAGTTAAAATTAGCTAAAGAGCTAATCAGATTTCCTTCCATCACTCCAATTGACGCGGGGGTAATGAAATTTTTAGAAAAAAAATTAAAAAAACTTGGTTTCAAAACAAAAATATTAGAATTCAAAGAAAAAGGATTTCAACCAGTAAAAAACTTATATGCTAGATTAGGATCTAAAGAGCCAAATTTTATGTTTGCCGGACATGTTGATATTGTCCCTCCTGGAAACATTAAGGATTGGACAATAAATCCATTTAAACCATCTGTCAAAAAAGGCCATTTAATTGGAAGAGGTGCAAATGATATGAAAAGCTCTGTTGCAGCTTTTGTGTCTGCTGTAAGCACTTTTTTATCTAAAAATAGAAAATTCAATGGATCAATAAGTTTACTTATTACAGGTGATGAAGAAGGTGATGCAGTAAATGGCACCAAAAAAGTTGTTGATTATTTAAAAAAAAGGAAAGAGAAAATTAACTTTTGTCTTGTTGGTGAGCCGACAAATCCAAACAAATTAGGTGAAATGATAAAGATCGGACGTAGGGGAAGTTTAACTAGTAAATTAATCATATTCGGTCAGCAAGGACATGTCGCATATCCTCAAAGAGCTAATAACCCCTCAACTATATTAGTAAAAATTTTAAAAGAATTAAAAGATATTAAATTTGATAGAGGATCAAAAAACTTTCAACCCACAAACTTAGAGGTTACAAAAATAAATATAAATAATAGCGCTGATAATGTTATCCCGGCAATGGCTGAGGCAACATTTAATATAAGGTTTAATAATAAACATTCCTCAAAATCTTTAAAACAAAAAATAAATAAATTTCTAATTAAGATTAATAAAAAAAATAAGTCAAAGTTTAAAATTGACTATAGGGTTTCAGGTGAGGCCTTTCTAACAAGGCCAAATGATACAACACATATGATACAAAATATCATAAAAAAAGTTACTAAAATCAAACCAAAGTTATCTACTACAGGTGGAACCTCTGATTTAAGATTTATAAAAAAAATATCACCCGGTTTAGAATTTGGTTTAGTGGGAAAAACAATGCATAAAATTGATGAAGCCGTATCTTTAAAAGATCTGAAAAATCTTAAGAAGATTTATGAAAACATTTTAATAAATTATTTTAAATGAAAACAGCTGTTATAAATTCTGACTCTTATGAAAAACATAATACTGGCGATGGTCATCCTGAGCAGCCTAAAAGAGTAATTGCTATTAAAGAAAAGTTGAAAAAAAGAAAAGACCTAATCTGGGATAAGCCAGATAATGTTCCTGATGATATATTGTCTATGACACATTCAAAAGACTATATAAATAATTTAAAAGATTCTTTTCCTCAAAAAGGCCTTAAGTTTCTAGATGGCGATACTGTTGTATCACCCGATAGTAAAAAAGCAGTTTTTGATGCTGCTGGTTCAACAATAAGAGCAATAGATGGAATAGAGAGTAATCAATTTAAAAATGCATTCTGTTTGGCTAGACCACCTGGGCACCATGCTGAAAAAAATAAAGCTATGGGATTTTGTTGTATATCAAACGCGGGAGTAGCAACAAACTATTTAGTGTCAAAATATAAATACAAAAAAATTGCCTGTGTAGATTTTGACGTGCACTGGGGTAATGGAAATTATGATGTCATGCGTAATAATAAAAATTCATTATATATTTCTACGCACCAATATCCTTTTTATCCTGGGGGTGGCACAGATAAAGATAAAGGAGACTTTAATAATTCATTGAATATTCCTTTGCCCGCTGGGACGAACTCAGAAGAATACTTTAATGCATTTGATAGGGTGTTAGAAAGATTGGTTCAATATAAACCAGATTTTCTCATATTTTCAGCAGGTTTTGATGCACATAAAGATGATCCATTAGCTCAATTTCAACTTAGTTCAAAAGATTTTTATGAAATTACTAAAAGAACATTAGCAGCTACTAATAAGTTTACCGCAGGTAAAGTTGTTTCTATACTTGAAGGTGGATATGACTTAAATGCTTTAGCAGAAAGCGCTAACGAACATGTTAATGCATTGGTAGAATTCAATTGATAAATATCTAACTCATCATAAATCACCTTCATGAAACTATACAAAATAAGGAAATCAAAAATTGATAACAAAGGTCGTGGACTTTATGCTACTAAAGATATCTCAGAGGGCACGAAAATTATTAATTACTTAGGAAAAATAATTACAAATAAAGAAGTTGATGAGTCAGATAAATATGACAATAAAAAACCTATTTATCTATTTACTCTAAATAAAAAATATACTTTGGATGGTGATTTCTCATTTAATATTGCTGGATTAGTAAATCATAGTTGTGATGCGAACGCACGTTATGATGGTAAAGGTTTAAAAATTTGGATAACAGCTGAAAGAGACATTAAGAAAGGTGAAGAGATAACTTGTGATTATGGCTTTAGTTTTGATAAGGAAGATTACAAACAATTTCCTTGTAAATGTAGATCAAAAAATTGTTGTGGTTTTATAATTCGTGAGGAAAGTAGATGGCGAATACACCGTAAATTTGCGATGAGTAATAAAAAAAAATTAATAAATAACTCTCGTTAAATAGAGACCTTGAGGTGGTGCAGGTGGAGCACATAATTCTCTTTTTTTAGACTGCATCACATTTACAAATCTTTTTAATGTCCATTTTTCTTCTCCAACATATTTTAAACAACCAACCATAGACCGAACTTGTTGTTGTAAGAAAGATTGAGATCTGAATTCTATTTCAATCTTATTTTTTGTAGATCTAATTTTTACAGATTTCATAGTCTTTATTGGACTTTTAGCCCTACAACTCGATTTTCTAAAAGTACTGAAATCTTTAGTGCCAATCAATTTTCTCGCAGCACCTTTCATCAATTTTAAATCAAGATCTTTTATAATATGCCAGCCTCTATTTTTATCTAAAACTGGTCCACTAATCCGATTAATAATCACATAATTATAAACTCTAATTTTAGCTGAAAATCTAGCATGAAAATTATTACCTCTTTTTGTAATTTTAAGTATTGCTATTCCATCTTTATTTAAAAAATGATTGATTGATTTTAAAAACCTATCAATTTTGATAATCTTATTTTTACAATCAAAATGTGCTGACTGTTCTTTCGCATGTACACCAACATCTAATCTTCCAGCCCCATATATTATGATTTTTTCTTTTAAAAGTTTTGAAATTTTTTCTTGTAATAACCCCTGGACAGTTTTTCCTTTTTTTTGAATTTGCCACCCCCTAAAATTAGTGCCCTCATATTCAATTAATATTTGATACCTAAACATTTGATAACTTTGAGCCCTTTTTAATTTGAGAGCCCAACATGAATTCGCTAATTTTTTGTGGTCTTTTTCCTTGTCTTTGAATTTCGAGAATCTTAATAGATTGGTTTTTATTACATGCTACTTCCAGCTGATTTGAAATTATTTCTCCAACTTGACCTATGCCATTACCAATTTCGGCTTTCAAAATTTTATATCGTTCGCCATTAAAACTAAAAGAAGCACCTGGGGAGGGAAATAACCCATTTATTTTTCCAATTATTTTAGAGGCATCCTCGCTCCAATCAATCCGTGACTCCTCCTTATCAATTTTTTTTGCATAAGTAGCTTTTGAATGATCCTGATCAATAAACTTCGCCTTATCATCAAGTATATCATCCACATTTTCTAAAATTTTTTCAGCAGCTAAAGCGGATAGTTTTTCTGAAATTTCTTGAGTATTTTGGTTTTGATCTATTTTGATTTTATAAATATTGCTAACTGGTCCGCTATCCAATTCTTTTTTGATTTTCATAATACTTATGCCCGTTTCAGGATCTAAATTCATAATTGATCGCTGAATTGGCGCAGCGCCTCGCCAACTAGGAAGAATTGAGGCGTGAATATTTACAAAACCTTTTTTAGTTAAGTTTAAAAAATTTTCAGGAATTATTTGTCCATATGCACACACTATTGCAAGATCGGCATTTAATTCTTTTAAAAATTCATACTCCTCATGATTATCTTTAAGTGTCTTGGGTGTTCTATAATCTATATTTAAAGTTTCAGAGATGCCCTGAATTGGACTTTTGTTAATTTTTTGTCCTCTATGAGATTTTTGCGGTGGTTGAGTAAAAACCACAGAAATATTATAACCATTTTGATATAGAGATTTTAAGATAGGAACACAAAATATTGGTGTACCCATAAAGATAATCTTATTTGCCATCTTTAAACTACTATTCTGTCTGGATTTTTTTTAATTTTTGAAATTTTTTTTATAATAAAATCTTTCTTTAATTTTGATAAATGGTCAATAATTAATTTTCCATCTAAATGATTTATTTCATGTTGAATACAAGTTGATAAAAGCCCATCACATTTAAGATTTTTATTCTCTCCCTTTTCGTCAATATATTCCACCTCACAAATTTTTGGTCTCTCAATTTCAATAAAAGTTTCAGGTATTGATAGACAACCCTCTTCGTACACCGATGTCTCTTCGCTTAAGTTTTTTATTACAGGATTGATTAATGCAATTGGTTGATTTTCTTCATCCTTATTTGAAACGTCAACAACTAAAACTCTTTTTAATATACCTACTTGAACTGCAGCAAGACCAATTCCGTTTGAGTGGTACATTGTTTCAAATAAGTCTTCAATTAATTTTTTTTCATTAATTCCAACTTTTTCAATTGGATCAGATATTTTTTTTAATATTTCATCTGGAACAGTAACAATTTCTTTAAGCATAATAAATAATTAAACTAATTTTTAAACTTTTAAAGGAAGAACTTTAAGCAATATCTTGTTTCTCATCCAATCAATATTAAGCTTATTGAGAGTTGT
>CACPDT010000027.1 GCA_902632665.1 uncultured Pelagibacteraceae bacterium
TGGATAGTTGCTAATTATAGGATTTTTTATCAAATTTATACCAATTCCAAGTATTAAAAATTTTTGACTTTGTTTGTTTATTGTCTCTTGAAGAATTCCACAAATTTTTTTTCCCTTAATTAACAAATCATTTGGTTTTTTATATACAATCTTCTTTTTGTAATATTTTGAAATTAGTTTTTTTACTAATATACAATTTAATTTTGTAATTTTAGTCATAGTTAAATCTATATTTTCTAAATTATAAAAAAAACTTACAAATAAATTTCCTTTAAATGAAATCCATTTTCTACCGTACTGCCCACGGCCATTACTTTGAATCTCAGCAATTATCATTCCATACTTTAAATTGGAACTTTTAACCATTCTTATGGCTGTATCATTTGTACTTCTTAATTTTTTAAATCTTAAAATTCTGAATTTCATTAAATTATGTTAATTCTGGAAACTACCTCTATTAATTGACTTGGGAATATGAAGTATATCAGAATTAACAATGTAGATGCTGTTAAAGAAAATTTTAACCAAAAACCATGATCGGTATCATATTTTTCTTTTTGTTCATCAAAATACATAATTTTAATTAACCTTAAGTAATAAAAAGCTGCAACGACTGTTGATAATAAACCTACGATTGCTAAAAAATACATTGATTGTTCAATAACTGCTTTAAAAACATAAAACTTAGCAAAAAAACCAGCTAGAGGGGGGATCCCAGCTAGTGAGAATAAAATTATAAGCAATGATAAAGCTAACATTGGATGATTTTTAGACAAACCTGACAAATCATCTATTTTTTCATAATAGTTATTATCTCGTTTCAACATCAACAAGCATGAAAATAATCCCAAGTTCATGAGCACATATATAGTTATATAAATTACTGAACTTTGAATACCATCATTAGTACCTGCTGCTACGCCGGCTAGCGCATAACCAACATGACCTATGGAGCTATAGGCAACAAGTCTTTTCAAATTTGTTTGTCCTATGGCTGCAATAGCACCAAATAGCATTGATGCGATCGATAAAAAAATTAAAATCATTTGCCACTGATCAATCAGATTTAAAAATGGTACATATAGAAATCTTATAAATACTGTTAACGCTGCTATTTTTGGAACCATTGTAAAAAATAATGTCACTGAAGTTGGTGAACCTTCGTAAACATCTGGAGCCCACATATGAAAAGGAACAGCAGAAATCTTAAATGCTAGTCCTACTAAAATAAATACAATACCAAATGTCAAAGCATACTCATTTGAGTTTAATTGATTAGCTATTACATTAAAATTAGTAGAGCCAGTAAATCCATATATTAAAGAGCAACCATATAGCAACAAACCAGATGATAGAGCGCTTAAAACAAAATATTTAAGTCCCGCTTCAGATGATTTGATTTGATCTCTATTAAATGTAGCTAAAACATATAAAGCTAATGACTGAAGCTCAAGACCCATGTAAAATACAATTAAGTCATTGGAATTAATCATAACCATCATTCCTAATACAGAACTTAAAATTAATATTGGATACTCAATTTTAAAAATTTGAAAAGTTTTGAGATAGTTCGATGAAATGATTAAGACCAAGAAGGTAGCTAATAAAGTAATTATCTTCATCAAAGAAGATAGATAATCAATGACAATACTATTATTAAATAATTTTGTTTCGTTAATACCAATTGTTTCATTAAAAGTAATAACAGCAGTTACAATCAAAGCTGCCAAAGAAAGACTCTGAACAAGTCTCGAGCTATTTTTTTTAAAAACACCTAATATTAATAAAAACATTATCGACAATGATAAAAATATTTCTGGTAATACTAAGTGTAAATTTTCCATTATGTTTTACTCGCCACCCCAAAGTTATATTGATCAATTAAATCTGAGATAGAAACCTCGATTGTATTAATTAAAGGATCTGGATAAAATCCAAAAAATAGAGTTGGTACAGCTAAACAAGATAAAATAAATAACTCAGATCTATTTAAATCAAACATCTGTTTTAAATCTGTATTTATTAACTTTCCAAAAACTACTCTCTTGTATAACCAAAGCATATATGCAGCACCAATAATTACCCCTAGGCTTGCAATCACAGCTACTAAAAAATTATCCTTAAATGCGCCCATCAAAATTAAAAATTCCCCAACAAAACCACTTGTTCCAGGTAGTCCTAAAGCTGCTAAAGTAAATAACATAAATAAAACTGAATATTTTGGAATAATACTTACGATTCCACCGTAGGTATCTATAAGTCTTGAATGCATTCTGTCATAAACAACACCAACACACAAAAAAAGCGCTGCAGAAACTAGTCCATGACTGATCATTTGAATAATACTTCCTTCAATGCCTTGTTGCTGAATTGTAAAAATTCCCAAAGTAACGTAACCCATATGTGCAACCGATGAATAAGCAATTAGCTTTTTCATATCTTCCTGCATTAAGGCCATTAAAGAAGTAAAAATAATTGCAATTACACTAAGTGTATAAATTAATGGGGTAAAGATTTCTGATGCTGCAGGAAATAATCCAAGAGAAAATCTAATAAAACCATAACCTGCCATTTTTAATAATATAGCTGCTAATAAAACAGATCCTGCTGTTGGTGCTTCAACATGAGCATCTGGTAACCATGTATGAACTGGCCACATAGGAGTTTTAACTGCAAAAGAGCTAAAAAAAGCTAACCATAAAAGATTTTGATACTTTATATCAATTCCAGAATTATAAAGTTCAACTACATCTGTAGTTCCATTCAGCCAATATATTGTAATTATAGCTACTAACATTAGGACTGAACCAAGCAAGGTGTACAAAAAAAATTTAAATGCTGAATAAACTCTTCTAGCACCACCCCAGATACCAATAATCAAAAACATGGGAATTAAACCTGCCTCAAAAAATAAATAAAAAATAACAAGGTCTAAAGAACAGAATACACCGATCATAAAAGACTCCATGATAAGCACAGCTATCAAAAATTCACTTAGTCTCTCTTTGATTGAATTATTTACAGATATAATGCAAAGGGGTGTTATAAAAGTTGTAAGCAAAATAAACAAAATTGAAATACCATCAACACCTACCTTGTAATTTATTAAATCTTTAATCCAAATTCTTTCCTCAACAAATTGAAACTCAGAAGTTGTTGGATCAAATAATATCCATAGATAAATTGATAAAAAAAAATTTACTGCTGAAGTAAATAAAGCAACATATTTTCCAGTAAAATTATTTTTTTTATCACTTTTGGTAAAAAATAAGAATAAAGCTCCAATTGATGGTAATAAAATCAAAGAGGAAAGGATAGGAAAGTTCATTATTTTACAATTAAGAATGTTAATAAAGCAGAAAAACCAAGCAACATTACAAAAGCATATTGATATATGTATCCACTTTGAAATTTATTAGCTTTTACTGAAAATTTTTTGATCATCGACGAAATACCGTCTGGACCAAACCCATCGATAATTTTCAAATCAAAGAACTTCCATAAAAATAAACCTAATCTTTTTGATGGTTTAACAAATAAAACATCATAAAGTTCATCAAAATACCATTTATTTAATAAAAACTTATAAAGCGGTTTATTTATACTAGCTAATCGTTCAGGTAAATTTCTATTTTTAATGAATAAATAATATGCTAGTGGAATAGACAATATAACCAAAGTTGGAGTAAGTAATAAAAACCATAGTGGTGGGTGATCAGTGCTTAATGGTTTTAGAAAAAATATTGAGTCACGCCAAAAATTATTTAGACCTTCATAACCGATAAATAATTCTTTAAATAAAAATCCCGCAAATATTGCACCAATTGATAATAAAACTAGAGGCAACAACATCACGATAGGAGACTCGTGCGTCTCATCTATCTTAATCTCTTTATTATTATATTCACCATGAAAAGTTTTAAAAATTAATCTCCAAGAATAAATTGATGTAAGAAATGCTGTAAAAATACCTATACCAGCAGCATAATAACCTGTTGTATTTCCTCTTAAATAAGCAAATTCAATTATTGCATCTTTAGAATAAAAACCTGACAAAAATGGAAACCCCGTTAAAGCTAGCGTACCTATAATCATCAGTGAATAAGTGAATGGAAGTTTTTTCCATACTCCGCCCATATTATTTATATTTTGTTCATCTTTAAAAGCATGAATAACTGAACCGGATCCTAAAAATAATAGGGCTTTAAAAAACGCATGAGTGAATAAATGAAACATTGCAACATTATATGCTCCCACTCCAGTGGCAAAAAACATGTAGCCTAATTGACTACAAGTAGAATAAGCAATTATTTTTTTAATATCATTTTGTACCAGCGCCACTGTTGCAGCAAAGAATGCGGTACTCATACCAACCACTGTAATGACGTTTAAAGCTAAATCAGAGTATTCATAAATTGGTGAACATCTTACAACTAAAAAAACTCCTGCTGTTACCATTGTGGCGGCGTGAATTAAGGCGGAAACAGGCGTTGGTCCCTCCATCGCGTCAGGTAACCAGGTATGAAGTAAAATTTGTGCTGATTTACCCATTGCACCAATGAATAAAAGTAAGCAAATCAAATCAACAGCATTAAATGTGATACCTAAAAATACCAAGTCTTTATCTGTAATGTTTGAAATTTGGTCAAAAACCTCAGAATAATTTACTGTTCCAAATAAATAAAAAATTAAAAATATTCCGAGAGCAAATCCAAAATCACCTACCCTATTTACAACAAATGCTTTAATTGCAGCTTTATTAGCTGACTCTTTTTTAAACCAAAATCCTATTAAAAAATAAGAACATAAACCTACACCTTCCCAACCAAAAAATAATTGAATGAAATTATCTGCAGTAACTAACATCAGCATTGCAAAAGTAAATAAAGATAAATAAGCCATAAATCTTGGTTTGTGAGGGTCGTGAGACATATAACCAATAGAATAAATATGTACCAAAGCAGAAACTGATGTAACAACAACCAACATTACGGCAGACAAGGAGTCAATCTTCATTGACCAATTTACCTCAAGGGATCCAGAGCTAATCCATGTCGCGATTGTTATGTTCTCTTGATATTGATTAACAATAACCTCGTACAAAACTAGTACAGAAAAAATTGCTGATATAGACACCATCAGGCTAGTAATAATTTCTGAGCTTCTGTCTCCAATAAATTTTCCGAAAAATCCTGAAATAATTGAGGCAATTAATGGTAATGCTATTATTGAAATCTCCATTTTAACCTTTTAGTTTATCTATCTCCTCTACTCGAATAGTTCCAGAGTTTCTAAAATAAACAACTATAATCGCAAGACCAATTGCAGCTTCAGCTGCAGCAACAGTCAGAATAAAGAGAGTAAATATTTGTCCAGATAAATCTCCTAAATAAATTGAAAAAGATACTAAATTAATATTTACAGCTAACAAGATAAGTTCAATACTCATTAAGATTACAATAATATTTTTTCTATTAAGAAATATACCAATTATTCCAATACTAAAAATAACAGCACCTAAAGTTAAATAGTGACCTAAACCTATATCAATCATCTATTTTTACTCCTTTATTGGACGCAACTTCAAGTACTTCCACACCTTCAGTTCTTTCTCTAGATATTTGTTTTAAATAACTCTGTTTTTTAACACCTTGTCTTTGTCTAAAAGTAAGGACTATTGCACCTATCATAGCAATCAAAAGTATCATCCCACTTATTTGAAACACATGTATATAATCAGTGTATAAAACCTGACCTAATGAATGAGTGTTACTTACCCCGTTCTCAGGAGATGATTTTGCAGAATTAAACAAATCAGGTTTATATTTCCAACCACCTATCACAATTATTAATTCAAAAAATATTATTACACTGATTAATAGTCCTATGGGAATATGTCTTGAGCTATCTTTTGAGACAAACCACTGATTTTTTTGTTGAGCAACATTAAGCATCATTACGACAAATAAAAAAAGCACTGCAACTGCCCCAACGTAAACAATCAACATAATCATCCCCAAAAATTCGGCACCAATCATTATAAAGAGGCAAGATATACTTATAAAATCAAGAATTAAAAAAAAAACTGAATGAACTGTGTTTTTAGAAACAGTTACCATTATGGCAGATACAACTGCAATCACAGAAAAGACATAAAAAAATATTGCATGTGCAATCATAAATTATCTGTATGGATTGTCTGACTTAATATTTGCCGCTAAAACATTTTCCCATCTATCTCCGTTATCTAGGAGTTTTTCTTTTGTATAATAAAGTTCTTCACGAGTTTCGGTTGAAAATTCAAAATTTGGTCCTTGGACAATTGCATCTACAGGACAAGACTCTTCACATAATCCACAATAAATGCATTTCATCATATCAATATCATAGCGAGTAGTTTTTCTACTTCCATCGGCTCTTTGTGAAGACTCAATTGTAATTGCTTGAGCAGGGCATACAGCTTCGCATAATTTACAAGCTATACATCTTTCTTCTCCATTGGAATATCTTCTTAACGCATGTTCACCTCTATATCTTGGACTAATTTTGCCTTTTTCAAATGGATAATTAATTGTTTTTTTTGATTTAAAAAGCTCTTTAACAGCAATAAAAAGTCCACTGATAAAATCAGTCATTAATATTGTTTTAAAAAACCTAGATAATTTCATTTAAATTGTGGGTAAAAGGTTAAAATAAAAAAGATAACTTGCTGTTAAAACAACATAAGTTAAAGACAATGGTAAAAATATTTTCCAACCTAGTCTCATTAGTTGATCATATCTATATCTTGGAACAATTGCTTTGACCAACGCAAAAAGGATAAATAAAAATAAAATTTTAAAAATTAACCAGAGAGCACCAGGTATTAGATTAAAAGGATAAATATCAATTGGAGTTAACCAGCCTCCTAAAAATAAAATTGATCCAAGTGCACACATTAACAAAATATTTGCATATTCACCTA
>CACPDT010000028.1 GCA_902632665.1 uncultured Pelagibacteraceae bacterium
GCTCATTATATATTCGTCAGATTGTACTACATCAAATAAATTTAAATTTTCAGCAAAACACTTTTTTGAAAAATTTTGAACCATCCGATATGATTTCTCTCTAGTTAATCCAGTTTTTGTAAGTTCAAGCATCAATTCTTGTGAAAAAATTAAACCTTTCGTTATGTTTAAATTCTCTAACATTTTTTTTGGATAAACAATCATATTATCTAAAATATTGGTTAATCTTACTAAAGCAAAATCAATAGTTATATTAGCATCTGGGCCGATGTTTCTCTCTACGCTTGAATGTGAAATATCTCTTTCATGCCATAAGGCTATATTTTCAAGTGCTGGAATTACTGTACTTCGAACCATTCTTGAAAGACCTGTCAAATTTTCACTCAAGATAGGGTTTTTTTTATGCGGCATAGCAGATGAGCCTTTTTGTTTTTTTGAAAAAAATTCTTGAAGTTCGTACACTTCAGTCCTTTGTAAATGTCTGATTTCAATAGCCGCTCTTTCAATTGAACCAGCAATAATTCCAAGAACTGAAAAATAAAAAGCATGTCTATCTCTTGGAATAACTTGAGTGGAGATGGGTTCAATTCTTAAGCCAAGTTTTTTAGCAACATGTTTTTCTACATTAGGATTTATATTAGCAAAGGTTCCAACTGCACCTGAAATAGCACATGTTGAGACCTCATCTATTGCATTGACTAATCTTTTCCTATTTCTTTTAAATTCTGCATAAAAAGAAGCAAGTTTTAACCCAAAGGTAATGGGTTCAGCATGTATGCCATGACTTCTTCCCATGCATGGTGTAAATTTATATTTATTTGCTTGTTTTTTTAATACTTTTAAAATTTGGTCAATGTCTTTTAAGATAATTTTTCCTGACTGAACTAGCTGAATATTAAAACTAGTATCTAAAACATCTGATGATGTCATCCCTTGATGAAGATACCTTGCTTTAATTCCAGCTTTCTCTGTAACAGAAGTTAAAAAAGCTATAACATCATGTTTAACTTGAGACTCAATTTGATGAATTCTTTTGACATTAATTCTTGCTTTTTTTTTAACAATTGAGGAAACCCCTTTCGGAATTTGATTTAATTTTTCCATTGCTTGCGCTGCAGCTATTTCAACGTCTAACCAAATTTTGTATTTATTTTCTTCTGACCAAATATCAGTAAGTTCTTTTCTCGAATATCTTTTAATCATTAATTATAAATATGGAGGCTTTGAATAACCTTTAACAGATTCTGTAAAGATTTCATAACCATTTTCTGTAATTCCCACTGTATGTTCAAATTGCGCTGACAAAGATTTATCTTTTGTAACTGCTGTCCAACCATCATTAAGCATTTTTGTAGCAAATTTACCTGCATTAATCATAGGTTCAATTGTAAATGTCATTCCTGGTCTAAGTTCCATTCCAGTGTCTTTAGTTCCATAATGTAATATATTTGGTGATTCATGAAAAGTTGTGCCTATACCATGCCCGCAAAAATCTCTGACAACTGAAAAACCTTTTTCCTCTACATATGTTTGAATTTCATGACCAATATCCCCAAGTTTTTTTCCCGGTTTTAAAATTTTTATGGCTCTCATCATTGACTCGTGAGTTGCATCTATAAGATTATTTAATTTGACGGAAGTTTTACCTATACAAAACATTCTACTTGTATCTCCGTAGTGGTTATCAATGATTGCCGTGACATCTACATTGACCGCATCACCTTCTTCTAAAATTCTTTCTTTAGAGGGAATTCCATGACAAACAACATGATTCAATGATGTACATAATGATTTGGTAAAGCCTCTATAATAAAGTGGGGCAGAATAACCTCCGTTGTCTCGAATAAATTCGTAACCAAGTTTATCAATTTGTGCAGTTGAAATACCTTCTTTTATATTTTCGGTAAGCATATCTAAGGTTTGAGCTGCAAGTTTTCCTGCAATTCTCATTTTTTCAAATTTTTCTGAATAACTATTCATTAATAATCTTTAACTTTTTTTCTATTCTTATTTCTTTTGAATTTAATCTACATCTATAAGCAAGAAAATTAACCCCAGCCTTTTTCGCAATAAGAAAGTTTTTATAATATTCTTCATCAATATCTTTCGCAATTTTAAAATTTTCCATATTTTGTATCTGAATTAAAAAGATCAAATATGATTTATACCCTTTTTTTATGGCATCAATAAGGGTAAGAAGATGTTTTGAACCTCTTGTAGTAATTGCATCTGGAAATTCAGCAGTTTTTTTTTCTCTAAAAAGAGTTACATTTTTAACTTCAATAAAGCTTTTTTGTTTTTTTTTCTCTATTAAAAAATCAAATCTAGTTTCTTTATTAAAAAAGACCTCTGATTTAATATTATCGTTGTTTTTTAATTCATTAATCAAATTAGCATTTAAACCATGCTCAACAATCTTGTTAGCCATGTGAGTATTCACACCAACTAAATTATTCCTAGCTTTTATTAATTCTAAACCATATTTTAGTTTTCTTTTTGGATTATCATTTTTGAGTAAGTATACTTCATTTCCCTCATCAAGCAGACCTTGCATTGAGCCTGTATTTGGGCAATGGGCTGTGACAACTTCTTTATTTATTTTTACATCTACAAAAAAACGTTTATATCTTTTGATTAATTTGCCTTTTATTAAAGACTTGGTAAATTCCATATTCAAATTATAGATAATATGTCAAAAAATACAAAAGTTAATGCTGCTATATTGATAATAGGAAATGAAATTCTTTCAGGTCGAACTCAAGATACAAATACAAGTACATTAGCAACTTGGCTAAATTCAATAGGTGTTAAGGTTAATGAAGTAAGAGTTATTCCTGATATTGAGAAAACTATCATAGATACTCTTAACTTTTTAAGAAAAGAGAATAATTATGTTTTCACAACTGGAGGCATAGGTCCAACGCATGATGATATTACCGCACAATCAGTTTCAAAAGCTTTTGGTAGAAAGTATGAAATACATAAAGAGGCATTTAAAATTTTAGAGAGATACTATCAACCAGGTGAATTTAATGAAGGTAGGCAAAGAATGGTATGGATGCCAGAAAATGCTGAGTTAATTTTAAACCCAACTAGCGGCGCTCCAGGATTTAGTGTGGAAAATGTTTTTTGTTTACCAGGTGTCCCTTCAATTATGAAGTCTATGTTAGGTGGTCTTAAAAATAGGATAGTAGGTGGAGAACCAATTTTAAGTCTCACGATCAGTTTAAGAACAGTTGAAAGTGAAATAGCAAATTCTTTAACAAAAGTTCAAGATAAAAATAAGGATGTTGAAATAGGAAGTTACCCATTTTTTCACGCTGGTAAATTGGGAGTATCAATAGTTTTACGATCAGAAAACCAATCGAAAATTGATAGTTGTAATTCAGAAATTTTAGAATTCATTAAAGAAAAAAAAATTGAAATTGTAGACAGGTAAATGCTTTATTTTGCATACGGAAGTAATCTTCATCATTTTCAAATGAAACGAAGGTGTAAAGATAGTGTTTTTTTAAGAAAGATGAATTTAAAAAATTTTAGACTGACATTTCGAAGTAAATATAGGGCCGCTGACATTGAGCCAAAAAGAAATTCAATAGTTCCAGGTGCATTATTTGAAATATCTAAAAGTGATGAAAAAAAACTAGATGTTTATGAAGATTACCCAGTTCTTTATAAAAAATTTTATTTTTCGTATTACGGAAAAAAAGTTATGACATACACTATGGTTAAAAAAACTCCTTTTAAATTTCCAACCGAAAGATACTTAAATGTGGTAAAACGAGGATATAAGGATTGCAATCTTGATAAAAAATACTTAAAAAAAGCATTAATGCCCTCGTGGTGAAATTGGTAGACACAAAGGACTTAAAATCCTTGCCGCTTGCGGAGTGCCAGTTCGAGTCTGGCCGAGGGCACCACTAATATGAAAAAAATACAAATTATCTCTGATAAAAATCAAAGATCTTTAAGAATAAAATCATTAATACAAAAAAAAATTATTCAAAATAAAGTTAAAAGATTAAATATTACAATTGTAATTGGCGGAGATGGTTTCATGCTTCAAACATTAAAAAAAAATAGAAAATCTAAAAAGTTTTTTTATGGTGTAAATTCCGGTAGTTATGGATTTTTGATGAATAAATTTTCATCAAAAAATATTATAAGTAATTTAGATAAAGCTAAAATGATAACCATTTCTCCTTTAGAGATGTCTGTAAAAAATAATAAAAATTATACAAAAAAACATATAGCTATAAATGAAGTTTCAATTTTAAGACAAAGTAGACAAGCTGCTTCTTTGTCGATTAATCAAGGTTCTAAACAAATTATAAAAAGATTAGTTTCTGATGGTGTTCTTGTTTCAACACCAGCTGGGAGCACTGCATATAATCTTTCAGTTCATGGGCCTATTTTAAGTTTAAATTCTAAAAAACTATCTATTTCACCTATAAGTCCATTTAGACCAAGAAGATGGAAAGGAAAAATAGTAAGCGATAGGTCGAAGATATCAATTAAAAACTTAAATCCAAAAAAGAGACCTATAAGCGCTGTTGCAGATAATATTGAAATAAGAAATGCTAAAAATATTGTAGTAAAAACAAATCAAAAAATAAAATTTAATCTTTTGTATGATAAAAATAAAAGTCTTCAGAAAAAGATCAAATTAGAGCAATTACGTCGAGAAACTTCTTAGTAATAAGATAAAATATGAAAAACATAATTATAGGTAAAAATAGTTCCATATCTAAACATGTTAAAAAAAAATTAAAAAATTCACTTTTATTTTCGGCAAATGAATTAAATGAAACAAACCTTATAAATAAATTTCAAAAATATAAAAAGATTAACCTAATTTTTAATAATTTTTATCCATCAAAAAATTTGAATACTTTAAGTCATAATGATTATAAAAAATTTTGTGAATTATCACTTGAAAAAATTTCACTTGTTTTTCAAAAAGTTCCTTCTTATAAAATAAATAAGATAATTTATACAAGTAGTGCTTCAATTTATAGAATTTCTGAACATTTAAGCCACCCAAAAAAAGATGATTTTAATAGAGAATTGTATTCTTCTTTTAAATTAGCGGCTGAAAAGTTGATAATGAATTATGCTAATAAAAAGAAAAAAGAATATTTCATTATGAGATTATTTAATACATATGGAGACTCATTAGATAAGTTTTCATTTATTGAAAATATTATTAATTCTAAAAAGAATAATAAAAAAATTTTTTTAATAAATAATGGAAATTCTGTAAGAGATTTTATTCATGTTAAAGATATCGGGGCAATTTACAAAAAGTTTATTTATAAAAAACTCGGTAGTGGAATTTATGATATAGGTACTGGAAGTGGATATTTAATAAAAGATATAGTTGATTTTTCAAACTTTAAAAATTCAAGAATTATTGAGGTAAATAATATTGATGAAATACATAATTCAGTAGCTCAAAATCAAAATTTAATTAAAGTACTTAAAAACTTTAGATTTTTAAATCTTGGCAAATATTTAAAAAAAAAATTAAAAATTAATAAAAAGATTATAGAACCAATTATAACTCAAAAAAATAAGATTAGATCGAGCACATTAAGTGGTGTGGTTATTTATGGTGCAGGATATGCTGGAAAACAAATATATTTTGAACTAAATAAAAATAATGAGAATATACTTTTTTTTGTTGATGATGATCTGAAAGTACAAAACACAAATTATAAAGGTATTCCCATCATAAGTTTTAGAAGTCTTCTAGAATTAAGAAAAAATTTTCATATTAAAAGAATCTATTTAACTATCCCTTCTCTTGATAAAAGATCTTTAGGAAAAATGATCCATAAAATAAAAACTAATTTTTTTGATGTTCGATATTTACCAGAAAAAAAATTTTTAATCTCAGATAAAATAAATATTGAAGATCTTAATTTAAATGAAATTAATTCTATTTTGAACAGAAAGCAGATTAATTTTAAAAAGATTAACAAATTATCAAATAAAACTATCTTAGTTACAGGTGCTGCAGGCACAATAGGCTCTGAAATTTGCAGACAATTAATTCAGCATAATGTTAAAAAAGTGATTGCTTTAGATAAATCAGAAATTGGAATTTATAAAAATTACAAAAAAAAACTCAGTAATAAGATTTCTTATCAATTAGTTGATATTAATGATTATTCTTTTTTAGAAAAAATAATTAAAAAAAATAACGTTCAAATAATTTTTCACGCAGCAGCATATAAGCATGTGAATATACTTGAAAATAATGTTTACTCAGCTGTTAAAAATAATGTTATGGCAACATTTAAACTTTGTGAATTAGCTGTAAAAAATTCTTGTGAAATGATTTTCATATCTACAGATAAAGCTGCTAACCCAATATCAATTCTTGGTTACACAAAAAGAGCTGCTGAAAAAGTATGTGAATTTTTTAACCAGAAATTTCAAAATAAAAAACAAATAAAGATAGTTAGATTTGGGAATGTTTTTGGGAGTTCGGGTTCCGCAATAAATAATTTTTTAGATAAGATAAATAATGAAAATCCAGTTGAAATTACCAGTAAAAAAGCATCTAGATATTTTATGACAGTTTTGGAGGCTTGCCATCTTGTTTTACAAACAACCACAATGAATTTGAAAGGAAATACTTTCATCCTTAATATGGGTAAACC
>CACPDT010000029.1 GCA_902632665.1 uncultured Pelagibacteraceae bacterium
AATAAAAAAAAAGGTATTTATGGCACAGCCACCAAAAATGAAATTCAAGATCTAAAGGAAGAAGGAGTTAGTGCAGAATTATTACCATGGATTGAAGATAAGAGTAATTAAACTTTGTTAAATTTTCCAATATAATTAATTGATTTATCTGAGCTTATCGACCATTTGTCAGTAATAATATTAAATTTCATTCCATCTAGATTTTCCAATTTAAGATTATATTTTTTAGAAATTTCAATTAAGTCATTTGGATCTAAAAATTTATCCCATTCGTGAGTTCCAATTGGTAGCCATCTTAAAATATACTCTGCTCCTATTATTGCAAATAGATAGGATTTTAAAGTTTTGTTAATTGTCGCAACAAACATTATACCTTCTTTTTTTAATAGTGATGAACATGATTTTAAAAAAACATCAACATCCTCAACATGCTCAATAATTTCCATATTCAAAATTACATCAAATTTTCTATCTGTTTTTAAATTTTCTGGTGATGCAGTTAGATAATTAATCCTTAAATTATTCTTTTTTGCATGAAGTTTTGCAACTTGTATATTTTTTTCTGACGCATCTATGCCAGTAACTTCTGCTCCCAATCTGCTCATAGGTTCTGATAGCAAACCACCACCACACCCAATATCTAATAATCTAATTTTTTGTAACGGCTTATCTGAATTTTTAAGTTTAAAACTACTAATTATTTTTTCTTTTATATATGAAATTCTAATAGGATTAAATTTATGTAATGGTTTAAATTTACCAGTAGGATCCCACCATTCTTCTGCAATTCTAGAAAATTTTTCTATTTCTTTTTTATTTATTGTGCTAGTTTTCATTACAAGGTTGACATTATATTGAAGATGTATTTTATCAATAAATTTTAATTAAAAAAAAAATTTATCATGAAAATTGTGGTATTAAAATTTGGTGGAACATCAGTTGGTACAATTGAAAAAATTAAAAGAGTTACTGACATAATCATTGAACATAAAAAGAAAAAAAACAAAATAATAGTTGTTTCTTCAGCCATGAGTGGTGTGACAAATGATTTAATCAAAAAATCAAAACAGATTAGTAACAATTTCTCAGACTCTGAATACGATGTTTTAGTATCATCGGGTGAACAAGTTGCATGCTCTTTGATAGCTGGGAGATTAAACCATAAAGGTTTCAAATCAAGATCTTGGCTAGGTTGGCAAATACCAATTTTTACTAAGGGCCCTCACACAAACTCCAGAATTCAAAAAGTAAATAAAAATAAATTATTAAGATTTCTTAAAGAAGGTGGGATCCCTATTATAGCTGGCTTTCAAGGGGTAAATATGAGCGAGAGAGTAACCACGATAGGTAGAGGAGGTTCGGATTCAAGTGCAATTATGATTGCAAAATTTTTTAAAGCACAAAGATGTATTATTTATACAGATGTAGAGGGTGTCTTCACAACAGATCCAAACAAATTAAAAAAAGCAAAAAAAATTAAAGTAATTTCTTATGAAGAGATGTTAGAAATGGCATCTTTAGGTGCCAAAGTTATGCAGCCTGTTTCAATTCAGGATGCTAGATTAAATAGAATTGATATTGAGGTAAAATCTTCATTTATTAAAAAACCGGGAACATTAATAACAAAAAGAACAAACTTATATAATAATAGAATTATCACAGGAATTTCCTCAACGCACAATGATGCAAAAGTTACTTTAGTTGGTGTAAAAGATCGACCTGGTGTAGCGGCATCAATTTTTAAACCATTATCAATAAACTTTATTAATGTTGATATGGTAGTTCAAAATATTTCAGCAAATGGAAAAGAGACTGATTTGACTTTTACGATCAAAGCAGAAGATCTAAACAAAACAAAAAAAATAATTCAAGAAAATAAAAGAATAAATTTTAAAAAAGTGTTATTCCAAAAAGGGGTATCTAAAATATCAATAATTGGTGTTGGAATGATAACTACCCCTGGTGTTACTTTTAGAATGTTTCAAGCTTTAGCAAATAAAAAAATTAACATTCAAGTTATATCAACATCTGAAATTAAAATATCTGTTTTGATTAATAAAAAAGATGCTAAAAAAGCATTAATTACATTACATAAAGAATTTAAATTACAAAAATAAAAATGAGCATCAGACCCTTTAGAGACATAAAAAGACGAAAGACCAAAACTATTAATGTGGGCAATGTGCTAGTTGGAGGTAAAAATCCTATATCTGTGCAATCTATGACTAACACTTTAACGTCAGATATTAAGAGCACAATTAAACAAATTCAAGAAATACAATCTGAGGGAGCTGACATAGTTAGAGTTTCTTGTCCTGATGAGTCATCTTCGAAAGCTCTGAAAGAAATTACCAAACATGTTGATATTCCCATAGTTGCAGACATACATTTCCATTATAAAAGAGCAATTGAAGCTGCAGAAAATGGAGCGAGTTGTTTAAGAATAAATCCTGGAAATATTGGTGATAAAAAAAAAATTATTGAAATAATTAAATCTGCTAAAAATAATAATTGCTCAATTAGAGTAGGTGTTAATGCTGGTTCATTAGAAAAAGATATTTTAGAAAAATTTAAAGAACCTTGTCCAGAAGCACTAGTAGAAAGTGCGATCAGAAATATTAAAATTTTAGAGGATATGAACTTTTCAAATTTAAAAGTAAGCGTTAAATCCTCGGATGTTTTTTTATCAGTAGAAGCATATCGTCAGCTTTCAAAGAAAATAGATTATCCACTTCACCTAGGAATTACAGAAGCGGGAAGTTTTATCTCAGGGAGTGTCAAATCTTCAATTGGATTAGGAATTCTTCTTAAAGAGGGCATTGGAGATACTATAAGAATATCTCTCTCTGATGACCCGGTTAAAGAGGTCACGATTGGAAATGAGATACTCAAATCCTTAAATTTGAGAAATAGAGGGGTAAAGATCATTTCCTGTCCATCATGTGCAAGGCAGGGTTTTCAAGTAATCGATACAGTGAGGATTTTAGAGGAAAAATTATCACACATAAAAACTCCGATTACACTCTCAATTATTGGATGTGTTGTAAACGGGCCAGGCGAAGCTGCGATGACAGACGTTGGAATAACAGGGGGTCAAAAAGGAAGTAATATGCTTTACCTTTCTGGGGTCCAAAATGAAAAAGTTATGACTGATGACATAATTAATAAAGTAATTAACGAAGTTGAAAAGAAAGCTTACGAATTTGAGAATAATAAGAAATGATACCAGAAAAAACTATTGAAGAATTAATTTCTCGACACTCTTCACTAGAAAAAGACCTAGCTTCAGGAAAAATTGACAAAAAACACTTTGCAGAAAAATCAAAAGAATATTCTGATTTAAACGAAATTGTTGAAAGTGCAAAGAAGTACTCATCATATATGAATGATAAAAATGAATTAGAAAAAATTCTTAATGATAAGAACTCTGATGAAGAACTAATTAAGATGGCTCAAGTTGAATTGAGTGATTTAAATTTGCAATTCAATAAAAATGAGAAAAAACTAAAATTATTTTTACTTCCAAAAGATGAGGCAGATAAAAAAAATGCAATTATAGAGATAAGAGCAGGCACCGGTGGTCTAGAGGCAAGTTTATTTGCAGGAGATCTATTTAAGATGTATGAAAAAGTTTGCCATAAAAAAAAATGGTCATTAGAGCTCATATCTATTTCAAGAAGTGATGCTGGTGGCTTAAAAGAAGTAATTGCTTCCATAAAGGGTAATAATATTTACTCTACTCTCAAATATGAAAGCGGTGTCCACAGAGTTCAAAGAGTTCCAGATACTGAAACTCAAGGCAGGGTGCATACCTCAGCTGCAACAGTTGCTGTACTTCCAGAGGCAGAGGAAGTTGATTTAAAAATTAACGAGAATGATCTTAGAATTGATGTTTTTAGAGCTGGCGGTCCTGGTGGTCAGTCAGTAAATACTACTGATAGCGCAGTAAGAATAACACACATTCCAACCGGCTTAAGTGTTTCACAGCAAGATGAAAAATCTCAACATAAAAATAAAGCAAAAGGAATGAAAATATTAAGAGCACGATTATATGAGTTAGAAAGATCGAGAATTGATGAAGAGAGATCAGCAGATAGAAAAAGTAAAATTGGTTCTGGAGATAGATCAGAAAGAATTAGAACTTATAACTTTCCCCAAGGAAGAGTCACGGATCATAGGATAAATTTAACACTACATAAATTAGAGGAATTTTTGGAGGGAGAAGCTTTTGATGAAATAATTGAATCTTTATCTTTGAAGGCACAAGAGGAAAGTTTAAGTAAACTTTAATTTATGAATATTCAAACTGCATTAAAAAAAGGTCGATTGAAATTAAGATATAATAATGTCTCCTCAGCACAATTAGATTGTGAAATTCTGTTATCAAAAGCAATTAACAAAGACAAAAAATTCTTAATTTTAAATCTAAATAAAGAAATTGAAAAGAGCGATTTTAATTATTTTGATTTTTTAATTAACGAAAGATCAAAGAGAAAACCTGTTGCTTACATCACTCAAAAAAAAGATTTTTGGAAGTATGAATTTTTTGTAAATGAAAATGTTTTAATACCAAGACCCGATACAGAGGTCTTAATCGAACAAATTTTAGAAATTACAAAAAATAAAAGTAAGTTAAAAATATTAGATATAGGTGTAGGTTCTGGTTGTGTGTTATTGTCAATTTTAAAAGAAAAAAAAAATTTCAGGGGTATTGGTATTGACTTAAGTATTAAAACTTTGAAAATATGTAGGATTAATAGTCATAAATTGGGGGTAGACAATAGATTAAAGTTATATAAATCAAATATTGACAATTTCAATACAGGCAAATATGATTTGATTGTTTCTAATCCTCCATACATTAAAAAAAATGATTTAAAATGTTTGGAAAAGGACATTAAATTTGAGCCGGCACAGGCATTAGACGGTGGTGTTGATGGTTTATCTGAATTAAATAAAGTGATAGATAAATCTGCTAAATTAATAAAGACAAAAGGATGTTTAATTTTAGAAATAGGTTTTGATCAGAAGAATAAAGTTAAAAGAATATTACAAAAAAAGGGATTTTATATTAAAAGGGTTGTTAAAGATTCATCAAATCATGATCGATGTATAGTTAGTATTAAATTATAGATAAAAAATGGTTACTTTTAGAAATAATAATGGGCGAAGAAATACTTTCAGGAGAAATGAAAGAAATTTTAAATCCAATGGAGAGAGAAATAAATTTAATAATAATTTCTCAAATTCTGAAAATTTTCAAAGAAAAGCTCCAGGTAGAAATAATCATAATGCTTCAAAATTAATTGAGAAATATAATAACCTGGCTAGAGAAGCTTTATCAGGAGGTGATAAAATTTTATCAGAAAATTATTTCCAACATGCAGATCATTTTACAAGAATTCTTAATGAAAAAGAAATTCAAAAAAAAATAATTTTCAAAAATCAGATTTCTGAAAATAATGATTTGAGTGATAACAAGGAAAAAAATATTGAAAATTTATCAGAAAAACAAGAGAAAGTTGATAATAAACAAGCAAATTAATTAAGACCAATAATTTTTTCGGACTTTAGTACATCTAATTTAATTCTTTTTGTTTCAAAAACCTTTCTTTCTTCTCCCTTTAAAACTTTTCCTGATGGAAGCTTTAATGTTTGGGAATTTATTTTTTTTCCATTGACTATCACCTCATAATGTAGATGTGGTCCAGTTGATTTCCCAGTAGACCCAACATAACCTATAGTCTGTCCTTGTTTTACCCTTGCTCCTTTTCTGATGCCTTTAGCAAATTTTGACATATGTGCATAAACAGTTTGATAAGTAGAATTATGTTTTATCACAACACAATTCCCACCACCCCCACACCATCCTGCTTTTTTAATTACTCCATTACCAGATGCCATAATAGGTGTTCCTGTTGGTGCAGCAAAGTCCGTCCCTTTGTGCATTTTATTAAAACCATCAATTGGATGTTTTCTCATTCCAAAAGGTGAAGATAATCTTGCACCATTTATTGGTGTTTTCATTAATGCTTTTTGAACACTTTTTCCACTTTTATCATAATGTCCTTCATTGTTTTTTGAATCAAAGTAATATAAAGAATTATCTTCACCACTTAGTTTTAAATTTGCATAAAGTACTTTACCTGTTTCTATTACATTTTTTTTATCATCTAAAAAAACTTCATACATAATTTGGAAACTATCTCGTTTTCTAACATCTCTCTGAAAATCGACTTGAAAGCCATATATTCTAGCAAACTCAACTATGATTCCAGCTGGAATTTTTTGATTTGAAGCTGATTTATAAAGACTTTCTAAAATAATACTTTCATCATAAACTATATTTTTATTAAGTTTAGTTACTAAAATCTTCTGATCAAATTTATCCGTTTCTTTCTTTCTTGTAAGATAAATTTTTTCTGTATTCGATACTTGAAATACAAATTCTTTAATAACCAAGCTTGTTTGATCTATTGTAA
>CACPDT010000030.1 GCA_902632665.1 uncultured Pelagibacteraceae bacterium
CAGATAATTTATTAATTGATGAAAATAATTTTTTTTCAGCAATATTAATCCTTGTTGGTTCTACTTGTTATGTAATTGGTGGAGTTTTGACTTTAAAAATAAGTAAGAAAAAAAATGAGAATGTTACAGGTTCTATTTTAATATGGGCAGTAATAATTTTAATTCCTTTAGTCGGTTTTATTGAGCAACCATGGAATACTTTACCAAGATTAGACTCAACAATATCTGTCATATATTTGGGGTTTGTCTCAACCGGTATTGCTTGGTTGTTAAGATTTAGAATTTTAGTTAATAATGGTTTAATTTTTCAATCTCAAGTCTCATATTTAATCCCAATCTTTGGAACTATCTTAAGTTATATTTTCTTGAAGGAATTAATAACAATTAAAGTATTAATTTCACTTATAGCTGTTGTGGTGGGTATTTATTTTGTAAGAAAAGCAGATAGTTCAAAACTTATTTAAGTTTTGAAAAAGCTTTAATGTGTGATGGCCTGGTTTCACAACATCCACCTATTATCGTAGCTCCTGCATCTTTAAACTTTTTAGCAAATTCAAACATTTTGTCAGGAGTCAAATCTTTTCGTACACCAAGAAATTCATTTGGGTTCCCAGTTTTACTATTATTGTATGCACCAGTATAATTTGGTTTTGGGTTAGTAGTTACAAATGCATTTAATTTAAATCCAAATGGAATACCTAAATTTTTTAATTCATCTAGATTAATTTCATAATTTTCAGGAGATACACAGGATAAAATTAGTCCTAGTAAATTCTCATGTTTAATATTCTTAATTAAGTCAGTAATTTTTTCACCACTAGGTAAATTTGTTCCTTCTGAAATGTGTGCGCCTACTAGGTAAGGTTTACCAAATTCTTTTATACTTTCCATAGCTATTTTTACCTCTCTTACACTACTCAAAACGTCAAAATAAAAGAAATCTATATAAGGATTTAATATTTTTGCTTGACTATTAAAATTTTCTTTAATTTCATTTTCTTTTCTATCATCTGCTTCGTATGTTAAATTTTGAGGAGGTAAGCCACCAGCAATTAAAACCTTAGGAAAAGTTTCTTTGACTTTTAATGCAATTTCAGCAGCTGTTTTGTTTAAATATTCATATTTATCTAAAACTTTATTATCCCTTAACCGAGATTTTCTTGTTGTGAAAGTTGTCGTTACAATAATTTCAGCACCAGCTCTGATAAAATCTAAATGAGTATCTAGGACAAGTTTATGGTATTTTTTATGAAGTAAAGCATTAGTACTCCAAAGAGTACCATTTGGCTCCATGCCTCTAGCAAGAAGTTCTTGACCCATCCCTCCATCTAAAATTTTTAAACTCTTAAAGATATTTTTGTCCATAATTTAAAATTCTATAGATAGTTTAAAATATTATTCATTTTAACTTTCAACACAACATGTTGTATTGTCTGCAATTGTAGGTAGAAAATAAAAATTCTAACAAATAGACACAAGCTAATATTCTTAGTTAAATGGTTTATGGCTACTAAAAGAGAGTTTAAAGCTAGGCCAAAGACCAAAAGAAAAAAAAATAGATTGGTCAAATTTTCTAGAAAAAAAATAAAAACGAAAAAAAAAGTCGTGACAAAGCAGTCTGCGACCAAGAAACGTTCAAAAAAATCTAGAAAAAATAATAAGCTAAACTCAACTAAAAAAACAAGAGGAGTAAAAAAAATGAGTGCAGAAGCTATGAAAGTGTCATCTGTATTAGATACTTCTCATTTAAAGGTTAAATTTCCATTTAAAGCAAAATATGGAAACTACATAAACGGAAAGTTTGTGGAGCCAAAATCTGGTAAGTATTTTGATAATACTTCACCGATTTCAAATGAGGTTATCTGTTCGATCGCACGATCAAATGAAAAAGACGTAGACGCTGCATTAGATGCAGCTCACGCAGCTTTCCCAACTTGGGGTAAAACTTCAATCACGGAAAGATCAAACATTCTTCTTAAAATTGCAGATGTCATTGAGAAAAATCTTAATGTGTTAGCAACAGCAGAATGTTTAGATAATGGTAAGCCGATAAGAGAATGTATGGCTGCTGATTTACCACTAGTAGTAGATCATTGGAGATATTTTGCTGGAGTAATCAGAGCAGAAGAAGGTTCAGTTGCCGAAATAAGCAATAGTGAATATTCTTATCACATTCCTGAGCCTTTAGGTGTAGTTGGTCAAATTATACCTTGGAACTTTCCATTATTAATGGCAACTTGGAAACTTGCTCCAGCTTTAGCTGCAGGAAACTGTGTAGTGCTAAAACCAGCTGAGCAAACACCAGCATCAATCATGTTACTTATGGAACTTATTGGAGACTTATTACCTCCAGGAGTAGTAAATATTGTAAGCGGTTATGGTTTAGAAGCTGGTAAACCACTAGCATCATCTAAAAGAATCAAAAAGATTGCTTTTACTGGTGAAACAACAACTGGTAGATTGATAATGCAATATGCATCTCAAAACTTAATACCAATTACGTTGGAGCTAGGTGGAAAATCTCCAAACATTTTCTTTGAAGACGTCATGGCTAAAGATGATGATTTCTTTGATAAATGTCTTGAAGGTTTTGCAATGTTCACTTTAAACCAAGGTGAAGTTTGTACTTGTCCGAGTAGGGTACTAGTTCAAGAGTCTATCTATGATAAGTTCATGGAAAAAGCTATTGCTAGAACTAAAGCTGTTAAGCAAGATAATCCTTTAAAAATGGAAACAATGATTGGAGCACAAGCATCATTAGAACAAATGGAAAAAATTAAATCTTATCTAGATTTAGGTAAGAAAGAAGGTGCCAAAGTTCTATGTGGTGGAAGTGTTGCTAAAATCAATAGTGGGTTAGAAAAAGGAAACTATATCGAGCCAACTATTTTTGAGGGTAATAATTCAATGCGTATCTTCCAAGAAGAAATTTTTGGACCAGTTGTATCGGTAACTAAATTTAAAGATGAGGCAGAGGCATTAGAAATTGCTAATGACACACTTTATGGTTTAGGTGCAGGTGTTTGGACTAGAAATGGAAACATTGCATACAGAATGGGTAGAGAAATACAAGCGGGTAGAGTTTGGACAAACTGTTACCATGCTTATCCTGCACATGCTGCATTCGGTGGATATAAACAATCTGGTATCGGAAGAGAAACACATAAAATGATGCTTAACCACTATAGACAAGTGAAAAATCTTCACGTGTCTTACAGTGAGAAAAAATTAGGCTTCTTTTAAAAGATAACTTATATATAATGGCCCGTGAGGAATCACGGGCCATATTTTTTATGAAAGTAAAAGCAACAGACTCAGCATTAAAATTAATTGAGGAGCTTAAGGCTCAACATGGTGATGAGTTGCTATTCCATCAATCTGGTGGATGTTGTGATGGAAGTGCACCGATGTGTTATCCTAGAAATGAGTATATGGTTGGTTCAAGTGATGTAAAATTGGGAGAGATTGGTGGTCTTCCTTTTTATATGAATGATGATCAATATGAAAAATGGAAAAATACTGATTTAACTATTGATGCTGTAAAAGGCATTGGTGGAATGTTTTCACTAGATAACGGCACAGGAAAAAGATTTTTGACAAGATCTGAGATTTGTTTGGTTGTTGATAACGACACAAAAAAAAATTAATTAATCTAAAAATTTTAATGTCTGTTTACCTAAGTTCTCAAAAGATAATTAAAGATTGGATAGATTATAATGATCATATGAATGTATCATATTATCTTTTGATTTTTGATAAATATGGAGCAGATATTTTAAATAGTATTTTTAAAATGGGAGAACATTCAGCAAAAACGACTGGCAAAAGTACCATGATTGTTGAATCTAATATTACTTATAATCAAGAACTTAAACTTAATGATGTGGTTGATGTGAATTTAGTATACTTTGATCATGATAAAAAAAGACTTCAATATAAAATGGAAATGAATCATAAAGAAAAAAAATTTTTGGCATCAACAATAGAAGTTCTTGCCTTATATGTTGATCTAAAGAGTAGAAAAGTTTCTGAATTTGAAGATGAAAAAGTAAAAATTATGGATAATTATATTCAAGAGCATTCTTCAAAATTTGACAATAAAGATTTAAAGTTTTCCTCAAGGTTAAAAAAAAATTAACATAACTCCCAGTCCGCAGCTGGAAGTTATATTAAAATTTATTGACCGGGCGCTTTATAACCTATTTTGCTTGCTTTAGTTGTTGCTTTTGTAAAATCAATCGCTTCAAGTAAAGTTAAATTTTTAACTGCACCTGATGCTTCTACAACAAGCTTTACAGCTGCGAAATCATCAAAACTACCCATTTCATTTATAACTACAAAATCATATGAACCTCTAACAATATCCATACTATGCATTGTTCCACCCATAGCTTTTGTTAATTGTTCAACGACTGCTTTTCTATCACTTGTAGGATCTTTTAAAAAACCTTGAAAAGCTTTTTCCGTGTAGTTTCCCATTATGTATGCTTTCATGTTCAACTCCTTTTTTTTATAATTTAACGTATCATCTAATTGCAGATAATTGATGTGTAAAAATTACATAGTAGACACAACCTCTAGTAATGTTAGATTAAAATATGTACGAAAAATTTGGTCAATTTATTGATGGTAAATGGTGTCAATCCTCAGATAAATCAACTTATGAAGTAATAAATCCAGCTAACGAAGAAGTCATTGGACATGCATCTAAAGCTACTTCCCAAGATGTAGACAGAGCACTTAAATCAGCTGAAAAAGGTTTGGAAGTTTGGAAAAAAACTTCACCATGGCAGAGGTCTTATATAATTAGAAGAATTGCAGACAAAATTAGAGAAAAACAAGATGTACTAGCAAAATGGATGACTCTAGAAGTTGGTAAACCTTTCGCAGAAGCGAAAGGTGAAGTAAATGGAGCGGCTGATATTTTTGAATGGAATGCAGAAGAAACAAAAAGAATTTATGGTCAAACTGTTGAAAGTAGATTTGAAGAAACAAGAGTTCATGTTTATTACCAACCAGTAGGTGTTGTAGCTGCATTATCTCCCTGGAATTTTCCAGCAGTTCTATCTGCAAGAAAAATTTCAACAGCTTTAGCAGCCGGTTGTTCTGTAATAATTAAACCAGATGTAATAACTCCAGGTGTTGTAATGGAAATGGTAAATATTTGTAATGAATGTGGTGTTCCACCAGGTGTAGTAAATCTTTTATCAGGAGACCCTCCTAGTATCGCTCAACAATTAATAGCATCTGATATTATAAAAAAGATTTCAATAACTGGTTCATCAAGAGTTGGAAAATTAATTTTAAAACAAGCTGCTGAAAAAGTTCAAAGAGTTACAATGGAATTGAGTGGACACTCGCCATTTATAGTTTTTGATGATGCCGACATTAAAAAAGCAACAGATATGGCTATATCTGCAAAATTTAGAAACAACGGGCAAGTTTGTATTTCGCCTAACAGATTCTACATTCAGGAGAGTAAAAAAGAGGAATTTATAAATTTATTTATTGAAAAGACAAAAAAACTTAAAATTGGTGACGGCATGGATCCCTCAGTACAACTCGGACCATTAACAACAAAAAAAAGGTTAAATGAAATTGAGGAACTGGTTGAAACGACTAAAAAAGAAGGCGCAAAAGTACTTTTAGGTGGTAAAAGACCACAAGGTTTCAACAAAGGATTTTATTATGAACCAACTATCTTTGATAATGTTAAAGATGATTATACTATTATGAAAGTAGAACCCTTTGGCCCATTAGTTCCAATGTTATCTTTTAAAACATTTGATGAAGTAATAGAGCGAGCAAATAATCATGATCTTGGACTATCAAGTTATATCTGTACAAATTCTATGGAAAAAGCACATAAAGCATCTGAATTAATGGAGACAGGAACAGTCGCAGTAAACACTCCGCTCGTTGCAATAGCTGAAGCTCCATTTGGGGGAATTAAACAAGCGGGTTATGGGCGTGAAGGTGGATCAATGGCTATTAAAGATTATCTAAATGTAAAATATACTCATTTAGGATTGAAAGGATAAAAGCTATTCTAAAATCTTAAAATCATTTTTGTATTTTTCGTTTATAGAAATACCAAGTCCTGGTACATTATCATCTAAATTTATATAACCATTTTGAGGTTCTGGTTCTCCTTTG
>CACPDT010000031.1 GCA_902632665.1 uncultured Pelagibacteraceae bacterium
TTTCCCGAACTTGAAAATTTTGCTAATGAAATTTTTGAAAAAGTTCAAAAAAATAATAGAACAAGATATGTTGCATTGTGTGATTTTTTAAAAAAAGAATATTCAATTAAAGTAAGAGATTTGATACCTGAGGAAACAAAGCCATTTTCAAAAGTTTTTAATAAGCAAAATAAAGAATTATTACTCAGTGATTATAATTCATTAGAAACAAAAAAATTGCATGCTGCAGCTCAAATTGCTCAAGAGGGAGCAAATGATATTATTGAATATTATTTATCAAAATTTAAATTTCCATCAGATGAATCAAAAAGATTAACCCAAGTTGCATTATTGAATTATTGTGGGGCAGCTATACTTATGCCTTATAAACTTTTTCATAATGAATGTAAGAGATTGAAATATGATCTTCAATTATTACAAAATACATTTGCAACTTCTTTTGAACAAGTAGCTCATAGAGTAACTTGTTTACAAGATCCAGAATTACCTGGTATTCCTTTTCATTTTTTAAGAGTTGACATGGCTGGAAATATTTCGAAAAGATTTTCATTATCTGGAATAGAAATCCCAAGATATGGTGGTGCATGTCCTAGGTGGAATGTCTATTCTGCATTTACAAGACCAGGAGTAATTCAAGCTGCTGTAAGCAAAATGACTAATGGCGAAAAATATGTATGTATAGCAAAAACTGTTGAAAAAGGTGTTGGACGATATGGTCAATCGAAAAGTATATTATCTATTGGTTTAGGTTGTGAAGCAAAATATGCAAAAGAATTTGTCTACACAGAAAATCTAGATATTTCTGACAAAAAAACTGAAATACCAATAGGTGTATCATGCAGAACGTGTGACAGATTAGATTGTTCTCAAAGAGCGTTTCCACCTTTACACAAAAAGTTTGATGTTGATATAAACACAAGAGGCGTTTCAGTTTATGTTAATGATAATAATTCAAGATAAATCAAAATGTTAAAATTTGTAATCCCAGCAATAATTGTCTTTTTAATTGTAATTTTTTGGGAAAAAATTAATGAAAAAATTTACCAAAAATTTAAAATAAAGATTAATCTAATTATAGTTACGGCTGCTTTATTATCTTCGTTCGCAGTCTTAATATTGTTATATTTTTAAGTTTATGAATAAATTCTTAATTATTTTTCTAATTTTTTTTTTTAGTTTAAGCAATTTATTTGCAGATGATAGAGTAAATGAATTAAATAAATTGTTTAAAGATTTAAAAACAACGAACTATTCAATTGCTTCTAAAATTGAACAAGAAATTTGGAAAATGTGGAGTACACATCCAAATGACAAAAATTTGACAAGGTTATTAAATGAAGGTTCAAGTTTAGTTAATCAATCAAAGTATAATCAAGCGATTGATAAATTTTCTAAAGCAATTTCTTTAGATCCATCATGGGCAGAAGCTTGGAATAAGCGTGCAACTGTATTTTACTTATCTGGTAACTTCGAAAAATCACAAAGAGATATTGATAAAGTTTTAGAATTAGAAGAAAGGCATTTTGGCGCTCTTGCTGGACAGGGTCTTGTCAATATCCAATTAAAAAATTATAATAAAGCTATTGAAAGTTATAAAAAAGCTAAGGAAATTTATCCATCAATGAAATCACCCGAGATTATGATTAAACAAATTAAAGAGTTAATTAAAAAACAATCAATTTGAAATGATAGATTATTTATTACCATTTTTGATACTTATTATGATTGTAGTATTTATTCATGAATATGGTCACTATTATTTTGCAAAAAGATATGGCGTAGGTGTAACAGATTTTTCAATCGGATTTGGTAAAGAAATATTTGGTTGGAATGATAAATCCGGAACACGTTGGAAAATTTGTTGGATACCTTTAGGAGGATATGTAAAGTTTTTTGGAGATCGTAATGTTTTTTCTCAAGCAGATCAGGAAAAATTATTAGAAAGATATAATGAGGAGGATCGAAAAAAATTATTTGTCTTAAAACCTCTTTATCAAAGAACCTTAATTGTTTTTGGGGGACCTCTAGCAAATTTCTTACTGGCATTGGTAATTTTCTTTTCAATTTATACTTTTGCTGGAAAAGATTTTACGCCTGCTATGATCAATGAAGTTCAAAAAGATAGCCCAGCAATGATAGGGGGATTGAAACAAAATGATATTATTTTAGAAATTGATGGAAACCAGGTCAAAAGTATTATGGATGTTTCCAAATTTATAACATTATCAACAGATGATTTTATTAATTTTAAAGTAAAACGTTCATATGATGAAATTATATTAAAAGTTAAACCCAAAATGGTTTTAGGTGAGGATACTCTTGGAAATAAGATAAATAAAAGAATAGTTGGTATTAAATTAAGCGCGTATAATAATGAGATCAATCATGTCAAGTTGGGACCTGCTCAAGCTATTTATCATGCCGCTAATGAGGTGTATTTTGTAAGTATATCCTCATTAAAATATATAGGTGCAATGATTTTTGGAAAGGCGGATACTTCTCAACTAGGTGGGCCTATTAGAATTGCAAAAATCTCAGGCCAAGTAGCTGAATTTGGGGTTTTAGCATTTGTTAGTATGATGGCTTATATTTCTATAAGTTTAGGGTTAATCAACTTATTTCCTATACCAATGTTAGACGGCGGTCATTTAATGTTTTATGCTTTTGAGAAAGTTTTGGGGCGTCCACTTTCACAAAAAACTCAAGAAGGTTTTTTTCGAATCGGTATGTTTTTGTTATTATCATTGATGATTTTTACTACTTTCAATGATTTAAAAGATCTTGGATTACTTAGATAGTAAAATTCAAAAAATGCTAAAAACCCAATAAAATCAAGCTTTATATGCTTATACAATATATTGTGTATAATTTTTTTATATATACTAAAAAAAGTCTTGATTTATCAACACTTTTGATAAAGATAGTAAATAACCTAATAAAACCGGAGCTAAAATGAATAAAAAACAACTAGTTGTCAAACTTTCAGGTGCTTTAAATTTAAGCAAAGCTGATGCTGAAAGAACTTTTGACACAATTACCAACACTATTTTAGATGCACTAAAGGCTGATGACTCAGTAAAGATTGCAGGATTTGGTACATATAAAGTAGCTAAAAGAAAAGCTAGAGTTGGAAGAAACCCAAGAACAGGTGAGCAGATTCAAATCGCTGCTTCACAAAAGGTTAAATTCTTACCTGCAAAAGCTTTAAAAGAAGTATTCAATAAATAGTTAATTTTACAGCCTTAACGTTTTAAGCGTTAGGGCTGTTACTATATGCAAAATCTGCATACCCAATTTTCCTAATCAACGTTAGATTTTAAATTATTAAAAAATATAAGAGTTCCATTCAATAGGGAGGTCTTATGACAAAATTATTTAATAAAATATCTGTTTTTGTAGTCCCATTTTTTTTATTACTTTTTACAAAAACAGCAAATGCTGAAACTACAATTTCAGCTGAGGGACAATATATATTTAATACACTAGGCTTTTATATAGGCGGTGTATTAGTTGCTTTCATGGCTGCAGGTTTTTGTATGCTCGAAAGTGGTTTGGTTACAACAAAAAGTGTATCTACAATCGCAGCAAAAAATATTGGAAAATTTGCTATTTGCTCATTAGTATTTTTCTTTTTTGGCTATAACCTGGCATATGGTATTCCACAAGGGGGATATATAGGCTCTTTTTCAATTTGGAGTGATTCTTCAAAGTTAGATACAGGTTACTCAGGATATTCTGACTGGTTTTTTCAAACTATGTTTGTCTGCGCAACTGTATCTATAGTTTCAGGAGCTGTAGCAGAAAGAATAAAAATTTGGCCATTTTTTATTTTTGCATTCTTAATGTCAGGTTTTATCTATCCAATTTCAATGGGTTGGCAATGGGGCGGAGGTTGGTTAGCAGCCTCAGGATTTTCTGATTTTGCTGGTTCAACATTAGTTCATGCTTGTGGTGGCGCTGCAGCTTTAGCTGGTGTGATGGTTTTAGGTGCAAGAGATGGAAGGTTTTCTAAATCAGGTGAACCAAAAACCTTAGAACCTTTTGCGGCTTCTAGTATTCCACTAGTAACCTTAGGAACTTTTTTATTATGGTTTGGATGGTTCGGTTTTAATGGTTTTAGTCAACTTGCAATGGGAACGTTTAGCGATGTTAACGCAATTAGTAAAATTGCAGTTAATACTCACTTAGCAGGAGCTGCAGGTACTGTCACTGCAGCAGCTGTCACTAGGCTCATTGGTGGAAAAACAGATATAGTTATGATGTTAAATGGCGCTTTAGCAGGATTGGTAGCAATTACTGCAGAGCCTTTAACTCCATCACCATTACTTGCAATAGCAATTGGAGCAGTTGGTTCAATTATTATGTATTTTGGAACTAAATTTTTAGAAAAAAAACGTTTAGATGACGTTGTAGGTGCAATACCAGTCCATATGTTTGCTGGAATTTTTGGAACGCTTGCAGCACCAATAAGCAATCCAGGAACAAACTTTGGTACTCAATTAACAGGAGTATTAGCTGTATGTATTTTTAGTTTCTTTTTATCATACATAATATTCAGAGCTATGAGAGCAACAATTGGTTTAAGAATTAGTTCTGGTGCAGAAAAATTAGGTACAGATGTTGCGGAGATTGGTGTAAGAGCATATGCAATTAGAGATTAATTTACTCTCTCAAAGTTAACTAAAAGGCCTCTAAGTTAATAGAGGCCTTTTTTATAAATTTTTTTTTATTTCTTCCAAAACATCATTCGGCCGAAGTTTTTTCATTCCTTCTCTGTTTCTTGTCCAAATATTATCAATATAACCAGGTGGTGTTATTGGTTTAATTTTACTGTATTTTAACTCGCTTACAGGGTCATTAGCTATAAGGCCAAAGGTTTTAACACCTAAAGCAGCTGATAAGTTTAAAGGACAGGAATTATTTCCAAGAAAAAAATCCGAATTTTTTATTGCTAGTATAATTCCTTGTAGATCTTTATTTGAACAATCAATAAAATAATTTTTATTTGACCCAGAAATTATTTTTTTTGCAATATGAGATTTTTCTGGACTACAAACAAGGTATATGTAATCAAATAATTTTTTTCCGCATTTATCTTTAAAACATATAAGGGGTTTTTATCTGAAACTTTGATTCCTTTTCTTTGACCAATTGTAAAATTTATTATCCCATCGTGCACACCAATAACATTCCCATTAAGATCTTTAATATTACCTTTCTTAAATGAGTCGGGTTTAAATTTTTGAATTACTGAAGCATAATCACCACTTGGCACAAAACAGATATCTTGACTATCTGGTTTATCTGCAACATTTAATTCAAGTTTTTTTGCAATATCTCTCGTTTCTTCCTTTAACAATCCCCCAAGAGGAAATCTTAAATAATCTAATTGTTCTCTAGTTGTATTGAATAAAAAATAACTTTGGTCTCTATTTTCATCAATTGCTCTATACATGTTAGTAGTATTATTATTAGTTATGCTTTTTACATAATGACCAGTAATCAGTGCATCTGCATTAAGATCTTTCGATACTTCAAACAAGTCTTTAAATTTTACAGTTTGATTACATTGAACACATGGAATTGGTGTTTCACCTTTTAAATAACTATCTACAAAGTTATCTATTACACCTTGTTTAAACTTATTTTGATAATACAGAATTTTGTGATCGATATCTAATTTATTTGCAACTCTTTTGGCATCCATAATATCTTGACCTGAACAGCACTGTTTTGCATTTTTTGCTTCTTTGCCGTCATCATAAAGTTTAAGAGTAATACCGACAACATTATAACCTTCCTTTTTCATCATACCGGCCACGGTAGATGAATCTACCCCTCCCGACATTGCTACAACTACTTTAGT
>CACPDT010000032.1 GCA_902632665.1 uncultured Pelagibacteraceae bacterium
TTAGCCTATAAGCATCGAACTTCTCAATAAAAATTATTGTTTAACAATAAAATTAATGAGGATTATTGAGCCTTTTTTGCTCAATTAGCTATTTAAAAAGTAAAAATTTAAGAAGAGAAGTGTGGACGGTTAAGGTTACCAAAATTTGTCGTACACACTTCAAAGTTATATAAATTTTATTCTTAGAATTTATATAGAAGCTAGTGTGCGCCGTTTTTAAACTTGAGAGTTTGATCATGGCTCAGAACGTACGCTGGCGGCACGCCTAACACATGCAAGTCGAACGAAGTAGCAATACTTAGTGGCAGACGGGTGAGTAACATGTGGGTATCTACCCTTTGGCCTGGAATAACACGAGGAAACTTGTGCTAATACTGGATAAGTCTTTACGGAGAAAGCTTTATGCACCATTGGATGAGCCCGCACTTGATTAGTTTGTTGGTGGGGTAATGGCCTACCAAGACTGAGATCAATAGCTGATTTGAGAGGATGATCAGCCACATTGGGACTGAGACACGGCCCAAACTCCTACGGGAGGCAGCAGTGGGGAATCTTGCACAATGGAGGAAACTCTGATGCAGCGATGCCGCGTGAGTGAAGAAGGCCCTTGGGTTGTAAAGCTCTTTCGTCGGGGAAGAAAATGACTGTACCCGAATAAGAAGGTCCGGCTAACTTCGTGCCAGCAGCCGCGGTAATACGAAGGGACCTAGCGTAGTTCGGAATTACTGGGCTTAAAGAGTTCGTAGGTGGTTGAAAAAGTTGGTGGTGAAATCCCAGAGCTTAACTCTGGAACTGCCATCAAAACTTTTCAGCTAGAGTTTGATAGAGGAAAGCAGAATTTCTAGTGTAGAGGTGAAATTCGTAGATATTAGAAAGAATACCAATTGCGAAGGCAGCTTTCTGGATCATTACTGACACTGAGGAACGAAAGCATGGGTAGCGAAGAGGATTAGATACCCTCGTAGTCCATGCTGTAAACGATGTGTGTTAGACGTTGGAAATTTATTTTCAGTGTCGCAGCGAAAGCGATAAACACACCGCCTGGGGAGTACGACCGCAAGGTTAAAACTCAAATGAATTGACGGGGACCCGCACAAGTAGTGGAGCATGTGGTTTAATTCGAAGATACGCGCAGAACCTTACCAACACTTGACATGTTCGTCGCGACTTTAAGAGATTAAAGTTTTCGGTTCGGCCGGACGAAACACAGGTGCTGCATGGCTGTCGTCAGCTCGTGTCGTGAGATGTTGGGTTAAGTCCCGCAACGAGCGCAACCCTCACTTTTAGTTGCCATCATTAAGTTGGGCACTCTGAAAGAACTGCCAGTGATAAGCTGGAGGAAGGTGGGGATGACGTCAAGTCCTCATGGCCCTTACGTGTTGGGCTACACACGTGCTACAATGGTATTTACAACAGGAAGCAAAACAGCGATGTTAAGCAAATCCTTAAAAGATACCTCAGTTCGGATTGCACTCTGCAACTCGAGTGCATGAAGCTGGAATTACTAGTAATCGTGGATCAGCGTGCCACGGTGAATGCGTTCCCGGGTCTTGTACACACCGCCCGTCACACCATGGGAGTTGGTTCTACCTTAAGGCAAGGCATAAAACCCTTGACCACGGTATAGTCAGCGACTGGGGTGAAGTCGTAACAAGGTAGCCGTAGGGGAACCTGCGGCTGGATTACCTCCTTTCTAAGGATGAATAAAATTTAAATTTTATTCTAAATAATATACATAGGTTAATGTTGACCGTCCTCATTTCTCTTCTTAATTAGTGTTTCTCTTGCATGGGGGCCGGTAGCTCAGTTGGTTAGAGCACACCCTTGATAAGGGTGGGGTCGAAAGTTCGAGTCTTTCTCGGCCCACCAATTTCAAATTAAGGGGGATTAGCTCAGCTGGGAGAGCGCCTGATTTGCATTCAGGAGGTCAGCGGTTCGATCCCGCTATCCTCCACCAAACACTTAGTTATAAAAAATTGTAAATAAAAATAATTAATATCAATATCTATATCCGAACATTAATAATGTTATTAGTTAATGTTCAAAATAAAAATTTGATTCAACACAGAATTTTTTTCTGTGCATAAATCAAGCGTTTAAGGGCGTGTGGCGGATGCCTTGGCACTGAAAGCCGAAGAAGGACGTGATATACTGCGATAAGTTTCGGGGAGCTGTATGTAAGTTTTGATCCGAAAATTTCCGAATGGGGAAACCCACCACTTTATGTGGTACTTTAAATTGAATACATAGGTTTAAAGAGACAACCTGGAGAACTGAAACATCTAAGTAACCAGAGGAAAAGAAATCAATTGAGATTCCGTTAGTAGTGGCGAGCGAAACCGGATTAGGCCAGTAATTTTGATAAAAAAATTTGAATAGTTTGGAAAAGCTAACCATAGAGGGTGATAGTCCCGTATAAGTAATGTTTATTTAAATTCATGAGTAAAGCGGGACACGTGAAATCCTGCTCGAATATAGGGGGACCACCCTCTAAGCCTAAATACTCTTCAGTGACCGATAGTGAACTAGTACCGTGAGGGAAAGGTGAAAAGAACCCCTATTAGGGGAGTGAAATAGAACCTGAAACCGCATGCCTACAATCAGTCGAAGCTCTTTTTAGAGTGACGGCGTACCTTTTGTATAATGGGTCAGTGACTTAATTTATTTAGCAAGCTTAAGCCATCTAGGTGTAGGCGTAGCGAAAGCAAGTCTTAATAGGGCGAATAGTTAAATGAATTAGACCCGAAAACGAATGAGCTTACCATGAGCAGGTTGAAAGCAAGGTAACACTTGCCGGAGGACCGAACCAGTTGACGTTGAAAAGTCTTTGGATGACTTGTGGTAAGGGGTGAAAGGCCAACCAAATTCGTAGATAGCTGGTTTTCCGCGAAAACTATTTAGGTAGTGCGTTGAGTAAATAGATGTTTAGAGGTAGAGCACTAAATGGGCTAGGGGGAAGAGATTCTTACCAAACCTAATAAAACTCCGAATGCTAAACATTGTTCCTCAGCAGACAGACTGTGGGTGCTAAGGTCCATGGTCGAGAGGGAAAGAGCCCAGACCACCAGATAAGGTCCCAAAATTATGATTAAGTGTGAAAGGATGTGGAAATTCCTTAACAGCCGGGAGGTTGGCTTAGAAGCAGCCATCCTTTAAAGATAGCGTAACAGCTCACCGGTCTAATAGAGTTTCTGCGCCGAAGATGTAACGGGGCTAAAATCATATACCGAATCTGTGGATTTATAATTTTTTCGAAAATTATAACTGGTAGCGGAACGTTCTGTAAGCCTGCGAAGGGATACCTGTGAAGGATCCTGGAGGTATCAGAAGTGCGAATGCTGACATAAGTAACGATAAAAGAAGTGAAAAACTTCTTCGCCGAAAATCCAAGGGTTTCTGCGCAAGGTTAATCCGCGCAGAGTTAGTCGGCACCTAAGGCGAGGGCGAAAGCCGTAGTCGATGGAAATAAGGTTAATATTCCTTAACCAGATGGTAGTGACGGATCTTGTAAATTGTAAGTTCTTAATGGATTGAACTTGCCGTGAAAAGGTTCCAAGAAATAGCTCCATCATAAGACCGTACCCTAAACCGACACAGGTGGATTAATAGAGTATATTTAGGCGCTTGAGAGAATGATGTTGAAGGAACTCGGCAAAATGCTTCCGTAACTTCGGAATAAGGAAGACCTTTTTATAGGCAACTATAGAAAGGTGGCACAAGCCAGGGAGAAGCGACTGTTTATCAAAAACACAGGGCTCTGCTAACACGTAAGTGGATGTATAGGGTCTGACGCCTGCCCGGTGCTGGAAGGTTAATGCGATGGGTGCAAGCTCATTTCTGAAGCCCCAGTAAACGGCGGCCGTAACTATAACGGTCCTAAGGTAGCGAAATTCCTTGTCGGGTAAGTTCCGACCTGCATGAATGGCGTAACGATTTCTCCGCTGTCTCCAACATCAACTCAGTGAAATTGAATTCTCCGTGAAGATGCGGAGTTCGCGTAGTTAGACGGAAAGACCCCGTGCACCTTTACTGCAACTTTACATTGGTGTTAGGAAAAACATATTTAGCATAGGAGGGAGACATTGAAGCAAAGGCGTCAGCTTTTGTGGAGTCACCAGTGAAATACCTCTTTTGTTTTTCTTGATATCTAACTGATAGCCGTAATCCGGCATCAAGACATTGTATGGTGGGTAGTTTGACTGGGGCGGTCGCCTCCCAAATAGTAACGGAGGCGTGCGAAGGTAAGCTCAGAACGGTCAGAAATCGTTCGTAGAGTGCAATGGCATAAGCTTGCCTGACTGTGAGACTGACAAGTCGAGCAGAGACGAAAGTCGGTCATAGTGATCCGGTGGTTCTGAGTGGAAGGGCCATCGCTCAACGGATAAAAGGTACGCCGGGGATAACAGGCTGATACTGCCCAAGAGCTCATATCGACGGCAGTGTTTGGCACCTCGATGTCGGCTCATCACATCCTGGGGCTGGAGCAGGTCCCAAGGGTTTGGCTGTTCGCCAATTAAAGTGGTACGTGAGCTGGGTTCAGAACGTCGTGAGACAGTTCGGTCCCTATCTGCTATGCGTGTAGAAGAATTGAGAGGAGTTGACCCTAGTACGAGAGGACCGGGTTGAACATACCACTGGTGGACCGGTTGTAGCGCCAGCTGCAGTGCCGGGTAGCTAAGTATGGACGAGATAACTGCTGAAAGCATCTAAGCGGGAAACTCACCTCAAAACTAGTTCTTCCTATAGAGCCGTGGTAGACCACCACGTTGATAGGCTGGGTGTGGAAGCGCAGTAATGCGTGCAGCTGACCAGTACTAATAGCTCAATTGGCTTGATTTATGCACTGAAAAAAATTTTTTATAGATTATTTTAAAAACAATATTAGCATTCAACCAAAAACAACATGCCGATAAATCAGAGAAAAATAGAAGTTCTTTAATAAAATTTTAGATAATTATATTATCTGAAACTCAAATTTTTTAAATTCTTCTTGAAAATTTTTTTTTAAACTTTTAAAACTGACTCTTGCATTTTTAAGCGTTGAAATTATTTGTTTTTCAAACTTATAATTTTGCCAACGCCACACTTCGTTGTAGGGGTTTTGTTTTTCTAGCTTTTTTATTTCTAAATTAAATTTTTTATTTGATTTTTTTTCAATTTCAAAGACAACCTCACGCCCAAATTGTGTTTGAAAGTTATGAGTAGTTAAGAAAGATGATGAAATCTCGCCGCTATCAAAAAAAACATAGTGACCACCTTTAGATATATGATTAAGTGTTATTAATGGCCAGTTTTTTGTAGATAAATTTTGAATGTCTTCAATTTTCATAATTTTACCCATAATCTTAATTTTTTTAGATTTATTTTTATTTTTTAAACTCTCATATATTTGATTAATATCATGAATGTTTTCTAGTTTATAATTATTGTATTTAATGTATTTTATTCCAGCTTTTCTATTATATAAAACTTGATTTATCGCATTTTTAATTTGTTTTTTATTAGAATTTCTAGGAATGCTCATTAAATGTAAATGTGCTCTATCTAAGCCACCAATACAAGCACACATGCCATGTTCAAATATAACAGTTTTTCGGTCATATTTTTTTTCAATAAATTTTTTAATTAGTTTTATTAAAAAATTTATTTCATTAATATCATCTGTTTTTACTAATCCATAAGATGGAATAAAATCTTTTGAAATTATTAATAAATATCCATCTGTAAAAGCACCATAACCAGAGATAATAAAAAAGTTTTTTGAGTGGGCAACTAGACGATTAAATTCAGATAT
>CACPDT010000033.1 GCA_902632665.1 uncultured Pelagibacteraceae bacterium
AATGAGGAATAAAAATTCACAAATTATTTTAGAGGATAATCGTGATGATTTTTCTTTTCAAAAAAATAGATCAAACATTTATATTTCATTTAATAGGATTTCATTTATTTTTTTTATCTTTTTTATAATCTTTATTATTTTTTCTATACACTTAGTACATCTTGGCTCTAGAGATTCCAAAAAAGTAATAAATGAAAATTTGACTATTACTTCCAATAAACTTTTTAGAGCAGACATAATTGATAGAAATGGAAAATACCTAAGCAAGACAGTAAGCTCAATTGATATTGGAATAAGCACTAAAAAAGTTATTGATAAAAAAAAGTTATTAATAAATTTAAAATATATTTTTCCTAATAAAGATTTTGTCAAAATTCAAAATCAATTGAAAAATAAAAAATTTTTTTACTTAGAAAAAAAAATATCTGAAGAAAATTATGAAAAGATAATGAAACTAGGTGACAAATCAATTCAACCTGAGGAAAAATTAACAAGAATTTATCCTGAAAAAAACTTATTTAGTCATATTCTTGGTCAAATTGATAATGATAATAATGGAGTCTCAGGTCTCGAAAAATCATTAGACGAAATTTTAAAAAACAGCAAAGAACCCATTCAGTTAACAGTCGACAAAGACATCCAATTTTTAATCAGAGAAGAGTTAATTAAATTTAACAAAATTTTTAATACCATTGGAAGTGCTGCAATTTTGATGGATGTAAATAATGGTGAAATTCTATCTTTAGTTTCTCTTCCTGACTTTGATCCAAATCAGAGAGAGAAAATCTCAGATTTAAATTATATTAATAGAGTCACTAAAGGTGTATATGAATTTGGATCTGTATTTAAAACTTTCACACTAGCTGCTGCTCTTGATGAAAAAATTATTACTGCTGAAACAGAATATACTGATTTGCCCAAATCTCTTATGTGTGCAGGATTCCCAATAAGAGAATATGACAAAAAAATACCATCCAATCTAACTGCTGAACAAATATTAGTTCGCTCTAGTAATATAGGCTCAGTTAGAATTGTTCAGCAAGTGGGCGAAGAAAAATTTAAATCATTTTTATCTAAGATTGGTGTTTTAGAAAAAATTGACTTTGATATTGAGGAAGTTGGAAAACCAATACAATTCAATTGGGGAAAATGTCCACTTGCTACAGCATCATTTGGTCATGGCATTACAACTACATTGCTTCAATTGGCAAAAGCTTATTCTATTGTTGTTAACGGGGGTTATCAAATGAAACCAACGTTGATAAAAAATAACAACTATGAAAAAAAAGAAAAAATTTTAAGTCAAGACTTATCAAGAGAAATTTTACCAATCTTGAGAAAAATTGTTTCAACAAAAGAAGGAACTGCATCATTAGCAAATGTAAACGGATATGAAATTGGTGGTAAAACAGGAACAGCTGAAAAAAGTGTGGATGGAGAGTATTCAAATAAAAAGATTAATTCTTTTGTGTCAGTATTTCCAACATCTAAACCAAAATTTGTTTTGGCCGTTATGTTGGATGAGTCAAAAATAAATGAAAACTACATTTATCATTATAGAGATGGATCGAACATAAAGTATAAAGGGACACCTTTTAATACTGCTGGATGGACAACAGTTGAAGCTACTGGTCAAATTGTTGAAAAAATTGGGCCTATTTTAGCCACAAAATATAGTGATTTTAATTTCTAAATGTTACTTAAAGATTATTTCCCAAATATTGGAAAAAAATTTGAAAAGACTTTTTTTTCTGACATTTGTTTTGAGAGTTCAAAAGTAAAAAAAGATAATGTCTTTTTTGCAATCAAAGGCACAAATATTGATGGAAATAATTTCATATTAGATGCAATAAACAAAGGCTCAAAAGTTATCGTAACTGAAAAAAAAACAACAAAATCTCCAAATGGAGTATTAATTATTCATTCAAAAAATGTGAGAAAATTATTAGCTGAAGTTTCATTTAAAATTTATAATAAAAAACCAGCAAATCTAATAGCAATTACAGGAACTAATGGAAAGTCCTCTGTAGCTGATTTTTATTATCAAATATTAAAATTTAATAAAAGAAAAGTTGCATCAATTGGAACTTTGGGTGTTAAATCAAACAATAAATATATCAATTTATCTAATACAACCATCGACCCAATTCAATTGGGGAAGATATTAGATTTTCTTAAAAATCAGAAAATAAATGATGTAATATTAGAAGCTTCAAGTCATGGGTTAAGACAAAATAGATTGGATGGTTTAAAATTTAATTCTGGAATATTTACAAATTTATCTCAAGATCATTTAGATTATCATAAAAATTTAAAAGACTATTTAATCGCAAAACTTTATCTTTTTGAGAAACTTCTAACTATTAAAGGCAATGTAATTACTGATGAAAAAATACCTGAATTTAGAAACATAAAAAAAATTGCATTAAAGAGAAATTTAAAGATTTATTCTATAAATAATCCGAAAAATCATTTTAAAATTTTATCTCATTATTTTGAAGGTGAGAAACAAATGTTAATAATCCAATATAAGAACTTGATCAAAAATATTAAGCTCAATCTTATAGGTAAAATACAACTCAAGAACATAATGATGGCAATTATTGCTGCTCAAAAAAGTAATCTAAGTTTAAATAAAATTTTGGCTGTTATTCCAAAAATAAGACCTGTTGAGGGAAGACTAGAAAAAATTGGCAATATTAAAAATAAATCTAAAGTTATCTTGGATTACGCACACACACCAGACGCATTAAAAATATCCCTTCTTTCACTAAAAGAGCAATTTCCTAATAAAAAAATTGTTCTTTTGTTTGGTTGTGGTGGAAATAGAGATCAAAATAAAAGATCAAAAATGGGTAAAATAGCTTCATTATATGCTGATCAAATATATTTGACAGATGATAATCCTAGACTGGAAAATCCTGATAAAATTAGAAAAGATATTAAAAGAGGAATAAATAGTAAAAAAATATCAGAAATTTCTAATAGAGCAAAGGCGATTTCTGAAGCGGTTAAAAATTTAACTACAGGCAATATCTTATTAGTTGCTGGCAAGGGTCATGAAAAAATTCAAGAAATTGGTAATCGTAAAATTTATTTTTCAGATAAAAAAATAATTTTAAACGCAATTAAACTAAAAAATTTGAATTTATCGAATAATTTGAAATTAAATCTTATTAAAGAGTCATCTGGTGATAAAAAATTAAATACAAATTTAACTCTGGGACAAGCTAGAATTAATTCAAAAGAAGTTAAAAAAAATGACATTTTTTTCGCTATACGAGGTAGGAAAAATGATGGAAATAAATTTGTAGAAGAAGCTCTGAAGAAAAAAGCTTCCATAGTAGTTGTAAATAAAATTAAAAAAAAATTAGATTATAAAAAACAAATAAAGGTAATAGATTCATTGAAATTTTTGAGCGAAACATCAACTATTTTCAGAGAGAATATTGATACAAAGATAATTGCAATAACAGGGAGCTGTGGAAAAACTACACTAAAGGAATTATTAGGCAAAACTTTAAAAAAAATTTCTAAAACAACTATTTCTCCAAAATCTTATAATAACAAATATGGGGTTCCATTAAGCCTTTTTAATTTGAGTAAGAACGATAATTATGGAGTTTTGGAAGTCGGCATGGATAAAAAAGGGGAAATTGATTATTTATCAAAAATTATCAAACCAGACATAAGCGTTATAACTAATATAAATTACGCTCATGCCAAAAATTTTAAGAATATAAAAGATATTGCACTTGCAAAATCTGAAATAATTTCAAACACGAAACCAAATGGTTTTGTGATTTTAAATGCAGATGATAATTTTTTTAGATTACATCAAAAAATAGCTACTAAAAAAAATATTAATACAATTTCATTTGGGATCAAAAATCATAAATCTGATGTGAAGTTAATTAGTATCATTAAAATTAATAATAATTTTAAAATAAATATCAAAGCTAAAAATTTTAAAAAAAGTTTTGTGATTTCTAATAATTTTCAAAATAATATTTATAATATTTTAGCTGCTTTAGCGGTAATGAGTATTAATATTGATATTACAAAATTAGATAAAAAAGTATTTTTTAATTTTACAACTCCCCAAGGGAGAGGAGATTTATCAAGAGTAAAAATAAATAAAAAAAACATAAACCTAATAGATGAAAGTTATAATTCAAATCCTTTATCCCTTAAATCTGCGATATTAAATTATGATAAAGTAAAGAGCAAAAAATTCAAAAAGTATCTCTTACTTGGTGATATGTTAGAACTTGGAACTCATTCTAAAAAACTTCACCAGTCAATTGTTCCAATAATTAATAAAACAAAAATTGATAAAATTTTCTTAAAGGGAAACTATATAAGTCAAATATTCAAAAAGATTGCAAAATCAAAAAGAGGTAAAGTTTTTAGAACCAACTCTCAAATGATTAAATTTATTAAAAATGATTTAAATAATAACGATTATTTAATGGTTAAAGCCTCAAATGCGACAGGTTTTAATAAGATGATAAATGATTTAAAAGGAATTAAGTAGATGCTTTATCAATTTTTATTAAACTATGTAGATACGTTTGGATTTTTGAATGTTTTTAAATACTTAACTTTCAGAACTGGTTTATCTGTTTTCACATCGCTCATAATAGTTTTAATAATTGGAGGGCCGTTTATAAAATTCTTCTCTAATCAAAAAATTTTAAATCCTATAAGAGATGACGGGCCTGAAGATCATATAATTAAAAAAATTGGTACACCAACTATGGGTGGATTAATTATTTTATTAGGTTTACTCACATCAGTAATTTTGTGGGCAGACTTATCGAATATTAATATTTTGTTTTGTATGTACGTTGCTATTTCATTTGGACTTTTAGGAGCATTTGATGATTATAAAAAGATTAAGTATAGTAACTCTTCAGGAATTTCATCTAAATTTAAAATAATTTTACAAATTGTATTATCAATTATTGGTGTTGTCATTTATGTAAATTTTATAGATTACCAAAATATAACTAATTTATATTTTCCATTTTTTAAAAACTTAATCATTAATCTTGGTTGGTTTTTTATTCCTTTTGCAATATTTGTAATTATTGGTTCATCTAATGCTGTTAATTTGACAGATGGTTTAGATGGTTTGGCAACTGTTCCAGTAATTTTGGTAGCAGCATGCTTTGCATTTATTAGTTATGTAACTGGTAATATTGTATTTTCAGATTATCTACAAATTCCTTACATAGAGGGAACTGGAGAGGTAGCAATATTTTGTGGAGCTATAATAGGTTCATGTCTTGGATTTTTATGGTTTAACGCACCACCAGCTAAAATTTTTATGGGCGATACTGGTTCATTGTCTTTAGGAGGGTCTTTAGGAGCTGTTGGAATAATAACAAAACATGAAATAGTTTTAGCAATTACCGGAGGCCTTTTTGTATTGGAAGCGGTTTCAGTAATGGTTCA
>CACPDT010000034.1 GCA_902632665.1 uncultured Pelagibacteraceae bacterium
AAATAAAATTGAGGATAATTCCCAAAAATTACCATTTGATCAAATGGCAAGAGATCAAAAAAGGAATGATCGAAAACAAGTTGTTTTCATAGACTCGCAAGTACAAGATTATCAAACATTAATTGATGCTTTTAACAAAGATACAGAAGTTTATCTCATACAATCAAATGAAGATGGATTTAAAAAAATTGATAAAGTTTTAAAAAATGATGCTGACATATCTTCATTACATATAATTGGTCATGGTAGTGCTGGTAAAATTTTATTTGGTAATGCTAGCTTATCAAATGATACAATTAAATCATACAACCAGACGTTGAGATCCATTGGTCAATCGTTAACTGAGGATGGGGACATTTTATTTTATGGATGTAATATTGCAGCAACAGACCAAGGTGAATTATTAATAAAAAAAATCTCAGAATTAACTAAAGCAGATATTGCAGCTTCAGATGATATTACTGGTAAAGGTGGAGATTGGGAATTAGAAAAACGGTTCGGTTTAATTGGTGAAGAAGAACTAAAAGTTAAAAATTATAATCATGCTCTTGGATCATTATCAACATCTGGAGTTCTTTCTGGCTCAGGAGTTACTCATATTGATAACAATGTTACAATGATGAATTCTGGTAATGTTGGACTTGGAAACTCAGGAGCTTATGCAACAGTTGGTTCTGATTTTGGTTTAGCTGTAGAAGAGCAAAATGTATCTGTTTCTAGTGGAGACTTAATTTCAAATATTGACGTTGATTCAACATATATTTGGGATGACGATAGCAATGTTGCAAACGCTGAATTGCAAAATGGAGCTAATCAAAATGCCTCAAGCAATATTACAGTTAATTCATATCTGATGTTTCTTGTAGACAATTCAAACAAAAGAGCAAGTGGTTCAGCTGGTGAAGTTGTTTTTGACGGTGAAATTGTTGGAATATTTTTTGATCAAGCAAAAACTCGAGCAGCAAATGTTGATGGTAACACATATCATAGCAGTAATTTAATATATGCAATGGGAAGTGGTGGAGGAAGTAGTAATTCTACAGATACAGACGGTGCCAGAATGCCAGAGGGTAAAAAAAACCACACTGGTATGACAAACTTCTTTAATACTGCTCAGTCACATGGCTCAGGTGCTAGCATCGCGGATAGTAGCGATGGTTCTGATTGGGTTTCTGTTTCAAATTATGGAAGTGGAACAAATAATCTTTTACAATTTGGAGCCCAAAACGCTAATACTTCAGCAGGTGACTATATTCGTATTTTAGTAGTACCAAATGCTGCAACAGTAGATGCAGACGCTAACTTAGCTACAGTAAACGAAGATGATACTGTAACTGTAACTGGAGATACTGCAACAAATGTTACCCACGAAGTTAACGACGAAGCCGACTCTGCAACAAATGTTACAACTGACACCTCAGAGAGTGAAGGTTCAGGAGTAAGCTTTAGTAGTGATGGAAGAAAAATGTTCATTACTGGTCATGAAACCAATAGAATTCATGAATTTACTTTAAGCACACCATTTGACCCGACAACTAAAAGTTACGTAGATAGTGTTTTGCTTGATTGGAACAATAGCGATAACTCGTCAGGTACTGATTATTCAGATGACCAAGGAGACTGGGTAAGAGGGCATACTTGGAAATCTGATGGTACAAAACTTTTCATAATGAACTGGGACGGAGGGTTATCAGGTGATGCTAGTGCCTCTTATAGAATTTTATCTTATGATTTAACAACTCCTTATGATGTTTCAACTATTTCAAGATCAAATGATTATGTAAACACACCAACATCTAGTGATAGTTATGATACGGGCCTAGGAAACACAAGAGATCTAAAGATTAGTAGCGATGGAACAAAATTTTATACAATAAATAAGGCAACTGGAACATTGATGCAGTACACTTTTGCTACAGCATACGATTTATCTTCCTCAGTTACAGTTGGTGGGCCTTATACTTTAACTAGTGTTACTACTCCAAGAAGTATAGCTTTTAGTGATAATGGTAAAAAATTATTTGTTGGTGACGATGCTACTCCAGAAATTATTCATCAATTTAATTTAACTACAGCGTGGGATGCATCCACTCTTGCTAGGGAAGGATCTATTACCCCAGATCAAACTGCAGCCAGCGACCCTACTGACGATCCATTTGGAATAGCTTTTAGCAACGATGGAACGAAAATGTTTATTCATGATATTGATGGTAATGATGAAATAAAAGTCCATTCTTTAAAATCACCATTTAATTTAATCGATATAGATGGCGAGAACGATGGAGATGTTCTGGCAGATGATGATGGCTCTCCCACAGCAGTTACACAAATCGCAGTAACGGGAAGTTCTAATTCAGCAGTTGCAAGTGGCAGTTCATATAATTCAAGTGGAACATCAGTTACTGGTACTTATGGTACTTTAACTATTGGTGCGGATGGATCATATACATATGTAGCTGATCAATCTGCAGCAGATGCTTTAGATGCTGGCGATATTGTTACCGATAGTTTTACTTATACAGCTTCAAATGGAAGCTCAACTGATACCGCAACTTTAATAATTACTGTTATAGGTGTTAATGATACTCCAGTTGCTGATGATGAAGTAGATAGTGTTGCAGTTGAAAATACTGAAACTGTTACTGATGGTGCCTTAGATGTTTTATTTGGTGATACTGATGCTGACGATAGTTCATCTTTAAGTGTATTCAGTATTACTGCTACGACAGCAGGCGGAGCTGAAACAGCTGTCAATATTGGTACTGCTTATAACTCTGGGTACGCAAGTGTTACCGGAAGTTATGGTACTTTAAGAATTGGTTCCGATGGTACCTATCAATATATAGCAGGTAGTAGCACAGGAACTGAAGTCTTCACTTATAAAGTTTCAGATGGCTCAACGACTGACGACGGAACTTTAACTATTACTGTAACAAACACTGCACCAGTAGCACAAAATGACACTGGAGTTGTAAATGAAGATGCAACTTTAACTGTTGCCGATGGAAGCAACTCAACAACTGTCGATGCAGCCACGGTTGATGGGAGCCCACTTAATGTCGCTTCACAACTACCTGCTATGAGAGGAATAACCTTCAACAATGATGGAACCAAAATGTTCCTAACAGGGGCTAGCTCAGATGCTGTAAGTGAATATCATTTAACAACTGCTTTCGATGTATCTACCGCTAGTCTTGATAGTAGTTTTAGTGTTAGTGGTCAAGAAAATGCGCCAACGAGTGTTAAATTTAATGATGACGGAACAAAAATGTTTGTCACTGGAACAGGCAGTTCTTCGATTCATGAATATAATCTTTCAACAGCCTTTGATGTATCAACGGCATCATTAGAAGATAGTTTGAATGTTAGTAGTAAGGATGGAAATCCTTTCGGTCTTGATTTTAATAATGATGGAACCAAAATGTATTTTACTGGTGATGACGGAAATAAAATCTATGAATATAATTTATCGACAGGGTTTGATCTTGGCACAGCGTCTTTTAATCAAGAATTATCTCTTGGTTCTCAAGATGTTGAACCATTTGGAATAGAATTTAGTCCTGATGGTACGCGAATGTTTATCGTAGGAACTAGAGATAATGGTATTGATGAATATGTACTGACAACTGGCTTTGACATTTCAACGGCATCTCATGTGTGTTTTTTATATACTCGTTATACGAACGCCATTAATCCATCTGGCATAGCATTTAGCGCAGATGGTTTTAAAATGTTTATTGTAGGGAATAATGATAACGCCGGTTCAAATAATGACCAAGTAGATGAATATGCTTTAGTGAGTCCATTTAGCTTATGTAACGCTCATGGTACTTACACAGGAGATGTTATTGACTCTACCAACTCAGATAGTCGTGATACAGATGCTGATGGCCAAACATTATCAGTTTCCTCAGTAAGAACAGGTTCCAGCGAAGGTAGTGGTACCGCAGGTACAGTCGGCGCAGCATTAACGGGAACTTATGGTCAATTAACATTGAATGCTAATGGTTCTTATACTTATGTTGCAAATCAAGATTTAGCAGATGCTCTTGATGTAGGTGATATGGTTACAGAAAGTTTCAATTATACAGTTTCAGATGGAAGTGGTGGAACAGATACAGCAGTCATCACAATTACAATCATGGGTGTTAATGATACTCCAGTTGCTGACAATGAAACAAATTCTGTAAATGTTAGCTCAACATTAACTGTTACTGATGGTACTTCAGATGTTCTACATGGGGACACAGACGCTGATGCCAGTGCGTCTTTAACTGTCACTGGCATTAGAACAGGACAAGAGGGCGGCAGTGGAACATCAGGAACAGTTGGCACAAGTTTATCAGGAAGTTATGGTGCTTTAACTATTGCTGCAGATGGTACTTATACTTACGTTGCAAATTCAAGTGGTGGTATAGATTATTTTACCTACACAGTTTCAGACGGTATTGGTGGGACGGATACTGCACAAATTACTATTACAGTAAATGCTGCACCAGTTGCAGCTGACAACACTGGAATTGTAAATGAGGATGGAACTCTAACAGTGGCTGATGGAGCTAGTGCAAATAGTATTACAACTGCAGCAATTACCTATGATGAGAATGATCATTTTAATATGTCAGCTGTGTCAGGCGAAAGTAGTAGTGCGGGCCTAGCTTTTAA
>CACPDT010000035.1 GCA_902632665.1 uncultured Pelagibacteraceae bacterium
AAATGGGGATCATAGTTTATCTAAACCAAAATGGTTGGATTTATTGACAAGAGAACTTAAATTAATTCTCAGCTAACTTTTTGAACTTTTGTTTTTGCTGTAATTGGATTTTCAAGTTTATTAATCATTTCTTTAGGACAAACTTGAATAAAATGTTGTAATTCATTATCAAAATTATCAATGATTTTTTTTGACAAATAAGATCCAGTTTCTCTGCTATGCTCTGAGATTAATTCTTTTAAAAATTTTATCCAATACTCTGTCTCAATATTTTGCCATACAACAGAGTCTTGATTGACTTTTTTTTCAAATTCCTTTGACTTATCATAAATAAAAGCCATACCTCCAGTCATACCAGCTGCAAAGTTGTCTCCAACATCTCCTAGTATTACTACTGTTCCACCAGTCATATATTCACAACCATTTGAGTCACAACCCTCTACAACTGTCGTTGCACCAGAGTTTCTGACAGCAAATCTGTCTCCTGCTTGACCAGCGGCAAAAAGTTTACCAGATGTTGCACCATAAAGAACTGTATTTCCAATTATGGTATTCTCATTTGAAGCCAAGTTACTCTCATCCGCAAGTTTAATTGAAATTGTTGCTCCTGATAAACCTTTTCCTACGTAATCATTAGCATCACCCTTTAAATTTAATTTTAATCCTTTTGCTGTAAATGCACCAAAAGATTGACCTGCTGAACCTTTGAAACTTAAAGTTAAAAAATTTTCCTTTAATTTTTCATAACCATATTTTTTATATAAATGATGAGAAATTCTTGTACCAACAGCTCTATTTGTATTTTTAATTGAAAATTCATTTTCAATTTTCTTTGAGTTGTCTAGAGCTTTTTCTATTTGGGGCCAAATCTCTTGATCTAATGTATCAGGGACTTTATTAATCTCTGATTTTTCACAATATCTTTTGTTATTGCCTGGGTCTGCTTGTACAAATAAAGGATTTAAATCGAGATCATCAAGGTTAGGTGAGGCTTTGCTTACTTGCATCAATAAATCTGTTCGACCGATTATTTCATTCAATGATCTAAAACCAAGTTCAGCTAAAATTTCTCTTACCTCGGTTGCAATGAATGTAAATAAATTCACAATTTTATCAGGGGTTCCAGTAAATTTTTCTCTAAGCTTCTTATCTTGAGTGCATACTCCCACTGGACAAGTATTTGAGTGACATTGTCTTACCATTATGCAACCCATCGCTACCAGTGCTGTAGTTGCTACACCATATTCTTCCGCACCCATCATAGCTGCAATGACAACATCCCTTCCTGTTTTGATGCCACCATCAGTTCTTAATGTTACTTTGTGTCTTAAGTTATTTAATGTTAAAACTTGATTTGCTTCTGTTAGACCCATTTCCCATGGTATACCAACATATTTCACACTTGTTTGAGGTGTTGCCCCTGTTCCACCATTATGCCCAGAGATTAATATTATATCAGCCTCTGCTTTTGCTACACCCGCTGCTATAGTTCCAACACCTGATGATGCAACCAACTTAACACCTATACGTGCTTTGGGATTAACTTGCTTCAAATCATAAATCAGCTGTGCTAAATCCTCAATAGAATAAATATCGTGATGTGGAGGAGGTGAAATTAATGTTACGCCGGGTGTTGAATGCCTTAATTTTGCAATTTCCTTTGTAACTTTAAAACCAGGCAACTGACCACCCTCACCAGGTTTTGCACCTTGGGCTATTTTTATCTCAATCTCGTTACAATTATTTAAATAATTAATTGTTACTCCAAATCTGGCAGATGCTATCTGTTTAACTCTTGAATTAGCACTATCGCCATTTTCCATTATTTTAAATCTCTCTTCGGCCTCTCCACCTTCACCACTGCAAGATGCTCCTTTAATTCTATTCATGCCCATTGCTAGTGTTTCGTGAGCCTCTTTAGATAACGCTCCATGAGACATACTTCCACTCCCAAATCTTTTTAATATATTTTGTATTGGCTCTACATCTTTTAAATCAATCGAGGGACCTAGCTTCTTTTTTCTAAAATCGATTAAATCCCTCAAATTTATTGGTGGTAAATTATAAATCCCTTCAGCATATTTTTTATATGCATTATAAGAATTTGATCCAACAGCACTTTGTAATAAATGAATTAATCTACCTTGATATTGATGCGTTTCACCATTTTTTCTGTATCTATATATACCACCAATAGGTAGAACTGTTTCTGAGCTCTCAAAAGCCTCTTTATGAATCTGCCTAATTTTTTTTTCTATTCCATTAAGACCAATTCCAGAAATTTTAGATAAAACTCCGGGAAAGTAATCATTTACAATTGATCTACTTAAGCCAACAGTTTCAAAATTACAGCCACCTCTATAGGAACTTAAAACTGAGATACCCATTTTTGACATTATTTTTAATAACCCGGCATTTACGGATTTAATGTATCTTTCAACACAATCATCAAAACTATATTGTCCAAATAATTTTTTTTCATGCCTGTTATACAAGCTATCAAAAGCCAGATATGGATTAATCGTTGTTGCTCCTACACCAATTAGTGTAGCGAAAGAATGAGTGTCTAGAGCTTCACCTGACTGGACATTAATAGAGACATAACCTCTTAACTTTTTATTTATTAAATATGTATTTATTGCTCCAACACACAAAAGCATCGGAACTGGCAATCTATCTTCTGACAAGTTTTTATCACTCAGAATTAATTGAGTAATACCTTGTCTTACAGCTATTTCTGCTTCTTTCTCAATTTTCTTTATTGCTAATAATAAGTTTTCTTGTTTGGTAAAAGTACAATCTATCAATAAAGAATTTTTTCCAAAAAAATTTATAAACTTGTTAAATTGAGAATTTGATAAGATTGGACTATTTAAAACGTATATATTTTCTTTAGTCAGTGTGTCAAAATCTAATATATTCCCTAGATTTCCAAAACGTGTTTTTAGACTCATTACTTTGTTTTCTCTTAATGAGTCAATTGGAGGATTAGTAACTTGACTAAAATTTTGCCTAAAAAAATGATAAAGGGGTCTATATTTATCTGATAACACAGCAAGTGGTGTATCGTCCCCCATTGATCCTGTAGCTTCTTTAGCATCCTCAGCCATTGGATGTAAAATTAATTCTAAATCTTCAAGACTTATTCCAAATGAGTATTGTCTTCGTCTTAAGGCTTCTCCCTCAAAATTATTTTTCTCATTTGAAATTCGGAGTTTATCATCCAAATCAATAATCTGGGAATTAAAGTGTTTAAACTCTTTTGCTAAGTAGTCTTTAATGTCTTTATTTGAAAAAACTTTTCCTTTTTCAATTCTAACTCCAATAATTTCGCCGGGTCCTAACCGACCTTTAGAAATAATTTTTTTCTCATTGAGCTCAACCATTCCAGTTTCAGAACCTACGAAAAGTAATTTGTCTTTTGTGGTCACATATCTAAGTGGCCTCAATCCATTTCTGTCGTTAGCAGCGATAACCCACTCATTATCTGTGGCAGCAATTGCAGCTGGCCCATCCCAAGGCTCCATTGTGCTATTTAAAAAATTAAATAGTTGCTGATGATTTCTTGGAAGTGTCTTGTTTTTTTTAGACCATGCATCAGGAACTAGCATTAATTTTGCCAATGGCGCTGGTTTACCAGCTTTATTTAATAATTCAAAAACATTGTCAAGTGCAGCTGAATCGGAAACACCTTTTTGTATAACTGGTTTTAAATTTTCCACACTTTCAAAAAGTGGGCTGCTCATTTCTTGCTCGTGAACTTTCATCCAATTTTTATTTCCTTTATATGTATTTATCTCACCATTATGTGCAATTGCTCTAAATGGTTGTGCTAAACTCCAGCTTGGTGCCGTATTAGTGGAAAACCTCTGATGAAAAATTGCATATCTTGATATAAATCTTTCATCTTTAAGATCGAGGTAAAAATCTGATATTGCTTCAGCTAAATATAGGCCTTTGTAAATAATTGACTTGGAGCTAATAGAGCAAATATAAAAATTATTTAAAGATAATTGAAACGCTTTATTTTCAATTTTTTTTCTAGTTTCATAAATCTTTCTCTCTAATTCTTTATCAAGTAAATTTTTATCGTTTGATTTAAATAAAACTTGCATAATTTCTGGCATCGTTTGAAATGCTTTTTCT
>CACPDT010000036.1 GCA_902632665.1 uncultured Pelagibacteraceae bacterium
AAGGAACAATTGATCAAAATCAGAGTAATTACATATTTTTAAAATCTGTTAAAGGTGTCATAAACTTAAAAAATTATGAATTGATAGAAATATCGTCCAACTTTGGTAAATACAACGTCAACAATTATGATACAATTTTTTCAAAAAATGTAATTATTACTTATTTAGATAACAAAATTAAAGGTGATTATCTTGATTTTTCATTAGATAAAAAGATAATGATAGTTTCTAAAGATGTAATTATTAAAAACAATAAAAATTCTCTTAGTGCTGATGCGATTGAAATTGATATTAAAACAAAAGATTTAAAAATTTTTATGTACGAAAAAGATAAAAAAGTTAATTTCAAAACTCTAAATTAAAAATGGCCCTTATTAAGAAATTTAGAATAAAATCTTTTAAAAAAATTAAATCAATTATTGAATTTGAAAATATAACACTAGCTTACGGCAACAGAATAATTTTAGACAATATAAGTTTTAAAATAAATGAAGGTCAAATTTTTGGCATGCTAGGTCCAAATGGTGTTGGAAAGTCGACTATATTTAATTTAATTACAGGACTTATAGCTCCCAAGTATGGTAAAATTAAAATTAATGGCGAAGATGTTTCGCGATACCCAATATATTTAAGAACCAAGAAATTTAAAGTAGGTTATGTTCCACAATATGGTGGGTTTTTTAATGACTTAACCCTTCATGATAATTTAAAAGCTATTAGTGAAATTGTAATAGATGATAAAAATTTAAGGGGAGAAAAAATTGACTATTTACTCTCAAAGTTTGAACTTGAAAATATTAAGAATATCAAAGCAAAGTTTTTGTCAGGAGGACAGAAAAAAAAACTAGTGATTTCTTTGTCTCTTTTAAGCGATCCAAAAGTACTTTTATTAGATGAGTGTTTTGCAGCATTAGATGTATTAACAATAAAAATGTTACAAGAAATTATTGTAAATTTACAACAAGAAAATCAAATAACTATTTGTATATGCGATCATCAGGCGAGAGATTTATTAGCATGCGTTGATATTGCAATGATTCTCAGCAATTGTAAAATAATTGCACAAGATACACCATCAAATCTGGTTAAAGATATAAATGCTAGAAACGCTTATTTTGGTAATAGCTTTAAATTTAATTAATAATTGATGCCAAATAAAATTATTTTTAAAAAAAAAATTTTAAATTTTAAAAAAAAAATATCTATTCCCGGAGATAAAAGCATCAGTATAAGATGGGTGCTTATTTCATCGCTTGCTAATGGAGTGTCAATAGCCAAAAATTTATTGATGTCAGATGATGTATTGACAACTATCAGAGCTATCAAAAAATTTGGTGCAAAGGTTATTATAAAAAAAGATCTGTGTAAAATACATGGTTTAGGGATAGATGGTTATAAGTATAAAAAAAATATCTCAATAAATGCAGGAAATTCTGGAACACTTGGGAGGTTAATCTCTGGAATTTTAATTGATACTCCTTTTCCAATCAAAATTATTGGAGATAAAAGTTTATCAAGAAGAGATTTTAGAAGAGTAGCTGATCCTTTAAGTAAATTTGGAGCTTCATTTAATCTTTATAAAAATTATAATTTACCTTTGGTTATTAAAGGTCCGGAAAAATTAAAGCCTATAAGGTTTTTTGAAAATAGAGGTTCTGCACAATGTAAAAGCAGTGTTCTTTTTGCTGGAATAAAAACCAAAGGAAAAACTATTATCAAAGCAAAAAAATCTAGAAATCATACTGAACTTTTATTTAAACATTTAAAATTGCCAATCAAAATAAAAAAAAATAAAGGCTTTGATTTAATTGAAATCGAAAAAGTAAAAAAAATTAAACCATTAAATTATAAAGTCCCATCAGATATAAGTTCAGGAGCTTTTTTTATTGCGCTAACAGTGCTCTCGAAAAAATCTCAATTAGTCATCAGAAATGTGAATGTAAATCAAACAAGAATAGGTATTAATATTATCCTAAAAAAAATGGGAGTAAAAATTAAATTACTTAATAAAAAAATTTACAAAGGAGAGCCGGTAGCAGATATTTTAGTAAAAAGCCCTAAAAAACTTAAATCTATTAATTGTCCACCAAAATTGAATAGTAAAGCTATAGATGAATTTCTTATCATTTTTTTAATTGCCGCTAGGGCAAAAGGTATATCATACTTTAAAAATTTAGATGAACTTAATAAAAAAGAGAGTCCACGATTGAAATGGGGCTCAAAAATCCTGAGAATGATGGGTATAAAAGTTATTACAACTAAAAATTCCATTAAAATTTTTGGGAATCCGCAACTAGAAATAAATAAAAAAATAATTATTCAAAAATATTTAAAAGATCACAGAGTTTTTATGACAAGTGTTATAGCGGCATTGTCTTTCGGTGGTGAATGGCATATTCATGATAAAGATGCAATTCAAACTTCATTTCCATCTTTTTTAAAAATTATAAATAAGTTAAATAAATGAAGAAACAAAAAAAATTTATTAAAATTGCAATTGACTCCCCTGCTGCAGCTGGAGCCGGAACTTTAGCTAAAAAAATATCTAAACATTATAATCTTTTATATGTTGATACTGGAAAAGCTTATCGTGTACTTGCTATGTACAAAATTAATAACCCGAAAAAATTTAACATAAGTTTTGCAAAAAAAAAAATAAAAAATTTAAAAGTAAAAGATTTGAATAAAAAAAAATTATTGTCAAATAAAATTGGTACTGAAGCATCTATTTTAGCGAAACAAAAATCAATTAGAAATTTAGTCCATAAATTTCAAACTAAACTTGCTTACTCACCTCCAAAAAAATATTCTGGATCTTGTCTTGATGGACGAGACATTACTTATAATATTGTTCCTGATGCCGATTTTAAATTTTTTATTACAGCAAATATAAAAACAAGAGCTTTGAGAAGATATAGAGAATTAAATCAACTTAATATGAAAATATCTTACAAAGAGGTACTAAAAAGCATCGAATTACGCGATAAACGTGACTATTCTAGAAAAATAGCTCCACTCAAAAAAACCAAAGATTCCGTATTGATTAACACTACAAATTTATCTAAAAGAGCGTGTTTTTTAAAAATTAAAAAAATTATAGACAAAAAAATTAGATATTAATGGAAATATATAAAGACTTATCAAATCCAGCATCGAAAGAATTTGAAAAATTATTAAATTCAAAACTCTCTAAAACACAAATTGAAGAAGGAAAAATAATTGAGGGTAAAATTAACAAGATTACTGAAAAGTTTGTTTTTCTTTTTGTTGAGGGTTTAAAAAGCGAGCCTGTATTAGATATAAACGAACTTAAAACAATGGGTTTAGGTGATAAAATTAAATTAGGGGAAACAATTTCAGTTTTATTAGAGAAAATTGAAGACAAAAACGGTGAAGTTTTAGTTTCAGCCAATAAAGCTCAAAAAATAAAAGGTTGGGACAAACTGGTTGAAGCTTACGAAAAAAATGAACCAATTATGGGTAAGATCACCTCAAAATGTAAAGGTGGATGTATTGTAGAGCATATAGATACAGGGTCACTAATGTTTTTACCGGGATCACAAATAAGCGACAAGCCCCTAAAAGATATTAGTCATTTGATGAATGAACCACAAAAATTTGCTCTAATTAAACTAGATAAAATAAGAGGTAATGCCTGCGTATCAAGAAGAGAAATTATTTCATCTTTCAAAAAAGAGGATAAAGCTAAAATCATTGAGAGATACAAAGTAGGTGACATTATAAAAGGTGCAGAGGTAAAAGGCTATAGTACTTTCGGATGCTTTTTTAATGTGAATAATGAATTAGACGTGTTGGTACATTTACAAGAAATATCTTATTCACGAGTTAATCATCCTGATGAGGTTTTTAATATTGGAGAAAAACATGATCTGAAAGTAATATCAGTTGATAAAGAAAAGCTTCAAGTTGGATGCAGTGTAAAGCAATTATCACCAGATCCCTTCGAACATATTGAAAATTATGAATTAAACAAAGTCTACAAAGTCAAAGTTGTCAAGA
>CACPDT010000037.1 GCA_902632665.1 uncultured Pelagibacteraceae bacterium
ATAAAAAATGGAGGAAAATTGATATTTTTATTACCTAGGTTTCATATTGTAGAAAGCAAAAATTATAAAACTTATTTAAAAAAAAATTTTCAAGATCAATCTTATAAATACTAAAATAAAATGAGCATAGGAATTTGTATACCAACTTATAATAGATTTAATGAACTAAAAAATTGTTTAAATTCAATCTTTTTAGCTTATTCGCGATATGGAAAAATAAATCTTGAAATTTGTGTGTCTGACAATAGTGAATGTAAAAAAAATTTTGAAACTATTAAATTTTTTCGTAAAAAATTTAAGAAAAAAGTAAAAATAAGGTATCAAAAGTTTAATAAAAATCAGGGGGTGGCATTGAATTACTTGAAGTGTATTTCAATGGCAAAGTCAGAATTTGTATGGACTATTGGCGATGATGATTTAATAACATATGACTCTCTTATTATAATAAATAATCTTTTGAAGAAAAAACATATAGATTATTTTTTTATTAATTCATATTTATTAAAAAGTGATATTGTAAAAAGCAAAAAATTAATTGATACAAGAAAATTATCTAAAAAAATGGAACGTTTTTCAAAAATAAAAAAAAACATGGAAGTAGATTTTTTTGAATTAATTGATCCAAAAGTCAGTTACGATTATTTGATGGCAATATTTTTTTCCTTGTTTAGGAAAAATAAATGGGATCAAAATTTAAAAATTTTAGATAAAAAACAGCTAAAGGATAAAAGATGGTTGTCAAATTTTGAGAATTCATGTTTTAATCAAATTGTTCTAGTTGAAGCATTTAGATTTTCTAAAGCTTATTTTCAATCAAAGCCGTTAAGTGTAAACACATCAGGAAGTCGTGACTGGCGAATTATGTATGATTTTTTGGAGGTAGTAAGATTCCCAGAAATATTGAATTATTATAGAAGTAAGGGGCTTGGTTTTTTCAGATATTTATATTGTAAAAACTATTCACTAAGAAACTTTTCTAATTTTTTTTTGAAGATTTTCTTATACAGAAAAAAAAATTCGGGATGGGAATATGTTAATTTTTATAAACATATTTTTGCAAATCTTTTTTACCCAAATTCGGTGATGTCTATTTTTTATTTTTTGGGTAGAAGAATTCAAAAAATTTTTTTGGTCTTAATTAAATGAGACTTTTAGTTGTTTGTGCTGGAGATAGATCAGGTCTTAATATTGCTCTTAATTGTATTAAATATCTAAAAAAAAAAAGATTAGATGAAATTAATGTTTGTGTACTTGATAAAAATAAAAAAATTATAGATTTTTTAAAGAAAAATAAAATTGCCCACAGGACATCAAATTTGAGTAAATACTTTAAAGGTATTAAAAAAAATGAATATGATTGGCTTTTAAATATTTGGGGGTACAAAATTTTTAAAAAAGATTTCATTAAAAAATTTAAGAATAATCTAAATTTACATCCTTCTTATTTACCATACAATAGAGGAAGGGACCCTTACTATTTTTCAATTATTAATAATACACCAATCGGAATTTGTATTCACCAAATGGATCATACTATTGATGGAGGAAAATATTATTTGAGAAAAAAATATAATTTTACTTTTCCATTTACTGCTGAAGATGTATTTAACAAATGTCTTAGAGAATTAATGAATTTATTTATTAATAAATGGAATAAAATTAGAAACAAAAAGATTAAATTAAAAAAATTTAGAGAGGACATTAGGTCGATTAATTATAGAAAAGTACTGGAGTTTAAAAATTATCAAGATTTAGATAATCCAAAAAATAAAGCTAATAGATTATTTGTTTTGAATTGTCTTGCTCAAGATTTTAATTTTTTAAAACAACAAATTAAAATTTATGGAAAAATATATGATGTTAAAATAAATTTAAAAGTTTCAAAAAAAAAAAAGTGGAAGTAAAAATGCAAGAAATTAAAACTGCAGTTATTTTATGTGGTGGTAGAGGGTTAAGGTTAGGATCTATATCAAAAAGAATTCCAAAATCATTGGTTAAGGTTCAGGGAAGACCGATAATTTGGTATATAATAAATCAACTCAAACTTAATAATTTCAATCATGTGATACTACCCCTTGGTTATAAAGGGAGACAAATTAAAGATTATATTAAAAAAAAAAAATTTTTTGGTATTAAAATAGATTTAGTCAATACTGGAATAAATTCAAGTATTGGGAAGAGAATTAAAAAAATATTAGAAAAAATTCGATCTGAAAATTTATTAATTTTGAATGGTGATGCAATTTTCGATTTTAATTTAAATAAAATTTTTAAAAATCACGTGAATAATAATATCGGAGTATCTTTCCTAAATGCTGAGAGTATATATCAGTTTGGTACTGTTTGCGTACAAAAAAATAAAGTCGTTAATTTTGAACGAAATATTATTTTTGAGTCTGTTAATGTTAAAAACAAGAAAAAAATGAAAGCTTATAATTACGCTGGACTTCTTATTATTAAAAAAGAGATTTTACTCAAAAATTCAAAATTTTTTGAAAATTCCGAAAATTTTGAAAAAAAACTTTATCCCTTAATAATAAAAAAATATTCATCTCGATTAGTAAAAATGAATGGTTTTTTTCATTCAATAGATAATATAAAGGATATTATTTCGGCAAATAAAAAAAAATTAAAAAAAATAAAAAAAAATTTTTAAAGCAAGGTAAAATTGTTTTTATGAACAAAAAAATGTCAATACGTCTTTTCAAACCTTCTTTTGATAAAGAGGAAATAAGATCTATCAAAAAAGTTTTTAAATCACCATGGTTAGGGTATGGCGAAAAAGTAAAAGAATTTGAAAAAAAATTTTCAAAGTATATAGGCTCAAATTCGGTGGTTGGATTGAATTCTTGTACTGCTGCACTACATCTCTCTGTTGCAGTAAACAATTTTAAGAAAAAAAAAAAAGTTTTATTGCCAGCTATGACATTCAGTGCGACTGCAGCGTCAGTATTATATGAAGGTTTAGAACCAATATTTGTTGATATTAATAGAGAAAATTTAAGTATTAATTTTGATGATCTTCGAAAAAAATACACAAAAGATTGTGTTGCAATTATTGCAGTTCATTTTGGTGGACATGCTTGTGAAATGGATAAAATTATCAATTGGGCCAAAAAAAAAAAATTAATTGTAATAGAAGATTGTGCACACACTCTAGGTGGATATTTCAAAGGAAAAAAATTAGGCACTTGGGGTGATTTTGGTTGCTTTAGTTTTGAGGATAAAAAGATAATATCAACAGGCGATGGTGGCATTTTGTGTACTAACGATAAAAAAAAATATAAAATTTTACAATCAATTTCTTTTCATGGTTGGAGCAAAGATCCTTGGAAAAGGCATATTCAAAGTAAACAAAATAAACACTGGTATTATCAGGTAGAAAATTTGGGTTATAAATATAATATGAATAACCTGACAGCATCAATAGCGATAAGTCAATTACAAAAAATAAAACTATTTAATAAAAAAAGGATTGAAATAATTAAAATATATATGGATAAACTAAAAAAACTTGAAAATTTTAATTTTGCTATAGATTATAAGTTAAAAAATTCTTGTTATTGGTTATTTATTCTTAAAACCAAAAAAAGAGATAAATTTATAAATTTTTTAAAATTGAATGGTATATCTTCAACAGTTCATTTGATGCCATTAAATTATCATCCATTATATAAAAAATATAAGGGCAAAACACCAATTGCTGATAAGACGTGGAAAGAACTTGTAAGTTTACCTTTGTTCATCGATCTTTCAAACAAACAGATAAATTACATAGTGAAAAAAATAAGACAATTTGATAAAAATTATCATAAATATTAAAAATTTTTTTTTAAGTTAAAATATTCAATTGCGTAAAAAAATAAAAATTTTAATTCCTGGTGGAACAGGGTTCATAGGTTTTCATTTAGCTTTATTTTTAAAAAATAAAGGATGG
>CACPDT010000038.1 GCA_902632665.1 uncultured Pelagibacteraceae bacterium
GACAAGCTGTAGTTACAGTTGATTCAGCCTATAATCGAAAAGAAAGTCGAGGAGCACATGCAAGAGAAGACTTTCCAAAAAGAGATGATAATAAATTTATGCAACACACTCTTGCCTGGTGTGACGGAAAAGATACAAAAATTAGTTATAGAGAAGTTCACAAATCAACATTAACTAATGATGTGCAATATTTTCCACCTCAGGAAAGAGTTTATTGATGGCTCAAATAGGTTTACCTGACAACTCCAAAGTAAAAAAAGGTAAATATTTTAAGGATAAAACTGGGTCAAAAAATCTTAGAAAAGTAAATGTTTATAGGTGGAACCCGTCTACAGAGGAAAATCCTAGAATCGATACCTATGAAGTTGATATGGATAATTGTCCCTCAAAAGTTTTAGATATTTTAAATAAAATTAAAAATGAAATAGACCCGACTTTGGCTTATAGAAGATCTTGTGCTCATGGAGTTTGTGGTTCGTGTGCAATGAATATGGATGGAAAAAATGGCCTTGCCTGTACAACTCCTCACAAAGAAATAGATGGTGATATCAATATTTATCCACTACCACACCTTAAGGTCAAAAAAGATCTAATAGGTGACTTGGATGGTTTATATAAACAATATCAATCAATTGAGCCATGGTTAAAATCAAATTCAAAGACAGAAACTAAAGAAATTTTTCAATCTAAAGAAGACAGAGCTAAACTAGATGGCGCATACGAATGTATAATGTGTGCGTGTTGTTCAACTTCTTGCCCAAGTTATTGGTGGAATGGTGATAAATATCTGGGACCAGCAGTGCTTTTACAAGCTTATCGATGGATCATAGATAGTAGAGATGAAGAGAGAAATTCAAGATTAAAAAAAGTGGCAGATGAACTCAAACTTTATAGATGTCACACAATTTTAAACTGTACTAGCGCTTGTCCAAAAGGTTTAAATCCTGCTAAAGCAATTGCTGAAATAAAAAAAATGTTAGCAACAGCTAATATTTAAACAATAGACTAATAAGAATTTTTAATCTAAAAGATCCTATTCATGAAATTAATTGAACATTTTGTAGGTGGAAAAATAATTCCCGGAACGTCAAATAAAAAGGGTAAAGTTTTTAATCCAGCAACTGGTGATCAAGAAAAAGAGGTCAGAATCGCCTCTAAAAAAGCTTTTCAAGAATGGTCAGTAAAACCTTCTTTAGTAAGAGCTAGAGTCATGTTTAAATTCAAGGAACTTATAGAAAAAAATTCAGATGAACTAACGCAACTAATTGTGAACGAACATGGAAAAGTTTATGAGGATGCAAAAGGTTCATTAACTAGAGGCTTAGAAGTTGTTGAATTTGCTTGCGGTATTCCTCATTTGCTAAAAGGTGAATTTTCAGAAAATGTTGGTACAAATGTTGATAGTTGGTCTTTGCGACAGCCATTAGGTGTAGTGGCAGGAATTACGCCTTTTAATTTTCCAGCAATGGTGCCTATGTGGATGTTTCCAATTGCAGTTGCTTGTGGAAATACTTTTATATTGAAGCCGTCTGAAAAAGATCCTTCTTGCTCCATTAAATTAGCTGAACTCTTAAAAGAAGCAGGTTTACCCGATGGTGTTTTCAATGTGGTTAATGGAGACAAGGAAGCTGTTGATGCTATTTTAACAAACCCAGATATAAAAGCAGTAAGTTTTGTTGGTTCTACTCCAATTGCAAAATATATTTATGAGAATTCAGCTAAGAATGAAAAAAGAGTTCAAGCCTTAGGGGGTGCTAAAAATCATTTAGTAGTGATGCCTGATTGTGATTTAGATGGTGCGGTAAATGGCCTAATGGGAGCTGCATATGGGTCTGCAGGAGAAAGATGTATGGCACAATCAGTTGCGGTAGCAGTTGGTGATATAGGTGATGAGCTTGTTTCAAGACTTTCAAAAAAAGCAGAAGCCTTAAAAGTAGGACCAGGAATGGATAAAAATTCTGAAATGGGACCTTTAGTAACAAAAGAGCATTTAGAAAAAGTAAGAGGATATGTAGACTTAGGAGTAAAAGAGGGAGCTAAGCTTGTTGTAGACGGAAGAAGCCTAAAATTACAAGGATATGAAAATGGTTTTTATATTGGTGGCTGTTTATTCGACCACGTTAAAAAAGAAATGAGAATTTATAAAGAGGAAATATTTGGACCAGTATTATCAGTAGTTCGAGTAAAAACTTTTGAGGATGCAGCAAATTTAATAAATAATCATGAATATGGAAATGGTGTGAGCATTTATACAAGAGATGGAGATGCCGGAAGAACTTTTGCAAGCAAAATTCAAGTCGGAATGGTAGGTATTAATGTACCAATTCCTGTACCAATGGCCTTTCACAGTTTTGGTGGATGGAAAAGATCTTTATTTGGAGATAGTGCAATGCATGGTATGGAGGGTATAAAATTTTATACAAAATTAAAAACAATTACTTCAAGATGGCCTTCAGGCATCAGGTCAAATGCAGAATTTGTGATGCCTACGATGAAATAGAAAAAATGACAAAAAAAAATAGCAAAATATCATTAATTGGTGCAGGTCAAATCGGAGGAACTTTAGCTCACTTAATAGGAACAAAAGAGTTAGTTGATGAAGTTGTTTTATTTGATGTAGCAAGTGGAATTGCCAAAGGAAAAGCATTAGATATCGCCCAGTCCTCATCTGTAGATGGATTTGATGTGAAATTTTCTGGAACGGATGACTACAAAGATATCAAAGGATCAGATGTAGTAATAATTACTGCTGGAGTTCCAAGAAAACCTGGAATGAGTAGAGATGATTTATTAGGTATTAATTTAAAGATAATAAAAGAAGTTGCAAATGGAGTAAAACAAAATGCTCCTGATGCTTTTGTAATATGTATAACTAATCCACTTGATGTAATGGTGATGGCATTCCAAAAATTTTCAGGTTTATCATCTAACAAAGTTGTTGGAATGGCTGGTATTTTAGATAGCTCTAGATTCAAATTATTTTTGTCTTTAGAATTTAATGTGCCAGTAAAAGAGATAGATGCGATGGTTATGGGAGGACATGGAGATACAATGGTTCCTCTTCCAAGATTTACCAAGGTATCTGGAAAACCTTTATTAGATTTGGTTAAAGATGGAAAAATTTCAAAAGAAAGATTAGAGGAAATAAATCAACGAACTCGAGATGGTGGAGCTGAAATAGTAAAATTTTTAGAAAAAGGTTCTGCCTTTTATGCACCTGCAGCCTCGGGAATTGAAATGGCCAAAGCTTATCTCAATGATGAAAAAATAATGCTTCCTTGTGCAGCTCACTTAAATGGTGAATATGGAATAAAAGATATTTATGCCGGCGTGCCAATTATTATTGGAAAAAGTGGAGTTGAAAAAATAGAGGAAATCAACCTGGATGAAAAAGAAAAATCTGAATTTTTACATTCAGTTGAAGCAGTAAAAAAATTATGGGAAGCAGCTTCTAAAATCGACCCTGATTTAGCTAAAAAATGAATATTCACGAACACCAAGCTAAACAAATTTTAAAAGAGTTTGGTGCAGTTGTCCCGGAGGGAGTTTTTGCATTCACTGTTAAAGATTTAGTTGAAAAATGTAAAAAACTAAAAACCGAAAAATATGTCTTAAAAGCCCAAATTCATGCAGGTGGGAGAGGTAAAGCAGGAGGGGTAAAAATTTTGGATAATTTAGATGAATTAGAAAAATCTGCTAATGAACTTCTCGGAAAAAAATTAATCACGCATCAGACTGGGCCAGAAGGACGTGAGGTAAAAAGACTTTATGTCGAAACTTCTTCATACATAGAGAAGGAGTTTTATTTATCATGTTTAATTGATAGAGCCACATCTAAAATTGCATTTATTTCGAGTAATGAGGGAGGAATGGATATTGAAGAAGTAGCAGCAAAATCCCCAGATAAAA
>CACPDT010000039.1 GCA_902632665.1 uncultured Pelagibacteraceae bacterium
CCAAATTTTCTTGAGTCATCTCCTATTTCGGGTGCTTCGACTTTAATTACTCTTGCACCTAAATCTGATAATATCATGGTGCAGTAAGGACCCACCAATACCCTTGTTAAATCAATTACCAATAGATTTTTTAGAGGTCCATCCATATTTTTTTAACTAACTTGAGTTTTTGTCGACTTGACTCTTATTAATAAGTTCACTTTAATTGAATTATAAAAAATAACAATAGAGGGAAAAATAATGTTAAAAAAATTATCTTTATATTTAACTTCATTAGTTTTTGTTTTTACTACTATTGGTTCTGCTTATGCGGTTACGTTAAAAGCAAGTCACCAATGGCCAGGTACTCCAAGAGCTGATGGATCATATGATCCACGTCATGAAATGGTTCAAATCATTGCTGACGAGGTTAAAAAAGCAAATGTTGGAATAGATATTAGAATTTATCCAGCTAAATCATTATATAAACCAAAAGAGCAGTGGAAACCGATGACAACTGGTCAATTAGATATTTCTGCTTTCCCATTAGCATATGCTTCTAAATTCCATCCAGAATTTGATGCAACTCTAATGCCAGGAACAGTAAAAAATCATGATCATGCATTAAGATTTAACAAAGGTCCAATGATGACTGAAATTAAAAAAATCATTAATGACGCTGGTGTTGTAGTTTTATCTGATGCTTGGTTAGGTGGTGGTTTTGCTTCAAAAACAAAATGTATTAAAAATCCTAGCGACGCAAAAGGACAAGTGATGAGAGCTGCTGGTAAAGCATTTAACCAAATGCTAGAAGCTGCAGGAGCAGGTATACAAAGTATGCCATCATCTGAAATTTATACTGGTTTACAAACAGGTGTATTAACAGGTGCTAATACTAGTTCAGGAAGTTTTGTAAGTTACAAAATTTATGAACAAGTTTCATGCGCAACACCTCCAGGAAAATTTGGATTATGGTTTATGTATGAGCCAATTCTGATGTCTAAAAAGTCTTTTGATGCTTTAAATTCTAAGCAACAAAAAGCTTTGATGAAAGCAGGAAAAGTTGCTGAAAAATACATGACAGCTCAAGTTGAAAACTTAGATAAAAAGTTTGAAGAAGCTTATAAAGCTGCAGGTGTTAAATTAGTATACATGAACGAAAAAGATCATGCTGCGTGGGTAGAGATTGCAAAAAAATCATCTCACAAGGCTTTTGCTGATAAAGTTCCAGGTGGCGATAAGCTTATGGAAATGGCTTTAGCAGTTAAATAAAATAATATATAAAGAACCCCTATTTATTCTTATTAAATAGGGGTTTTTTTATGAAAAAAAAATATCTTAAATTTTGTGATTTTATAGCAAAAGCTTGTGGTGCTTTTGCAGTATTAGCTTTACTTCTATCTATCCTAGTTATTGTGGAGTTAGTTTTCGAAAGATATTTTTTTCAAAGAGCAATTACATGGCAAACGGAACTTGTAACTATGTTACTAGTTGCATCAACTTTTATAGGAAGTGTATATGTGCTTAGTGAAAAAGCCCATGTTAGTATGGAATGGATTTATGATTTCTTATCTAAAAAAAATATAATTCGCTTAAAAATTTTTACTTCCTTATTAAGCTTATTATTTTTCTTAATTTTATTTTATTTTGGATTTTTAATGGTCGAGGAAGCGTTTACAAAAAATTATTCAACTGGCACAGTTTGGGATCCGCCATTATGGATACCATATTCTTCAATGGCTTTAGGTGCCATACTAATGATTTTTCAATATATAGCTGAAATTATAAAACTCACTGACGATAAGGATTATAATTAATGGACCCATTGATAATAGCTTTAATCGTAGCAGTTTTTACCTTACTAGTCCTTTTTTCTGGAATCCCAATTGCTTTTGGTTTGAGTTTTGTATCAATAGTTCTTCTAGTATCATTTGAGGGTTTTCAAATGCTTGATGTTTTTGCGGAAACATTCTTTGCTGGATTAAATTCATTTGTTTTACTCTCAATTCCAATGTTTATTTTGATGGGAATGGCCGTTGCCAACTCTCCTGCAGGTAAAGATTTATATACAGGATTAGATAGATGGCTTTGGAGAGTGCCAGGTGGATTAGTTATTTCTAATATAGGAGCATGCTCAATTTTTGCTGCATTAAGTGGATCAAGTCCTGCAACTTGTGCCGCTATTGGAACCATGGGAATTCCCGAAATGAGAAAAAGGGGGTATTCAGATCAAATAGCTACAGGAACTATCGCAGCTGGTGGAACATTGGGAGTTTTAATTCCTCCAAGTATTGTCTTAATTGTTTATGGAATTGCAACTGGAACATCGATTGGCAGATTATTTTTATGTGGACTAGTGCCAGGCTTCATGTTGGCAGGTATGTTTGCAATTTGGGCACTTATACATAGTTATTTTATAGATAAAGATGCTGCAAAAGCCTTAAGAAACAGGGTCAAGCCAACATTAAAAGAAAAACTTGAGGTATTACCAAGAATTCTTCCATTCCTAGCAATTATTGTTGGAGTTTTATATGTTTTATATGGTGGGGTTGCAACTCCATCGGAGGCATCAGGAGTTGGGGCGTTCTTAGTTTTTGTTTTAATAGCTGTTGTTTATAAAATTTATCAACCAAAAAAAATTTGGAATATTGTTAAAGTTTCAATGAAAGAAAGTGTAATGATAATGTTTATTATTGCAGCTTCTTATCTTTTTGCATTCACTCTTTCACAACTTTATGTAACTCAGTCCTTAGCCCAAAGTATGGTCGAGTTGAGCTCTAATAAGTGGGTCGTATTTATTTTAATAAATATATTTCTTCTTATTGCTGGTTTCTTTTTACCACCAGTGGCTGTAATTGTAATGACTTCAGCAATTTTATTGCCAGTTATAACAACTCTAGGTTTTGATCCTTATTGGTTTGCAATTGTGTTTACTATTAATATGGAAATAGGATTGATAACTCCTCCTGTTGGATTGAATCTTTATATTATAAAAGGCATCACCCCAGATGTGAGTTTATCTGAAATCTTAAAAGGCTCTATTCCTTTCATGATAATAATGGCATTGGCTATTTTAATTCTATGTATTTTTCCTGAAATTGTTACATGGTTACCTGATAAAATTATGGGTAAAGCACTTGGATACTAAAAAAAAATTAATAGAAAAATCTCAGTTGCACCAATGATGGATTGTACTGATAGGCACGATCGTTTTTTTTTAAGATTAATGAGCAAAAATGTAATGCTTTATACCGAAATGGTCGCTACAAAATCTGCAATTCATGGGGATAGAAATAAAATTTTATCATTCAGCCCAGAGGAAAAACCTTTAGCTTTACAGGTTGGCGGCTCTGATAAAGGAGAATTAGCAGAGGTTGCAAAAATTGCAGAGGACATAGGTTATGATGAAATAAATATTAATCTTGGATGTCCAAGTAAAAAGGTTCAAAAAAATAAGTTTGGTGCATGTCTTATGAAAGAACCTGATTTGGTAGCAGAATGTATAAACTCAATGGTAAATACTTGTAAAATTCCAGTTACTGCTAAAACACGAATAGGATTTGATCAAACAGAAGATTTTGATTACTTGCAAAATTTTATATCAAAAATGAATTCTGCTGGATGCAATACTATTATTTTACATGCTCG
>CACPDT010000040.1 GCA_902632665.1 uncultured Pelagibacteraceae bacterium
CTTCTTAAGTTTTCCACTAATTAAGCTTACGTAATGAAAAAGATCTTTATATTCCTCAACAATTTTTTGTTTAGATAGCTTTACAGAACCAACCTTACAAATTCTTGATAAATCATTTCTCTCCATGTCTACTATCATATTATGTTCTTTAGTTTCTTTTATATTTTTTCTAAAATAATTTAATGCTTTAAATTTATTCAAATGTTTAGTTTTCTTAACAGTCCCAGCTATAGGTTTTGTTGATATATTACTTCCTTTTTTTGTGATTAAATTTTCAGGAGAGCAACTTATAATTGAGTAGTTATTATCTTTAATCATAAAAGCTTCTGGTGCTAAATTTGTACTAGATAATCTTGAAAAAAAATCTAATGGGTCAATTTTTGATCGAGTTTTATATTTTGTACAAATTTTAATTTGATATGTTTCCCCACTTTTTATTTTTTTCTTAAATCTATTAAATATTTTTCTATAAGTTTTTCTATTGATATTAATTTTAAAATTTCCTGACTCATAGCTTTTTTTGTTATATCTCAGGCTATTGCTTAGTTTTATTTTTTTTTCTGGTTTGTAAAAAATACCTTTTGGAAAATTAAAATTTTTTTGTTTTGGAACTTTAATATCAATCAAATTATTTAATAACTCATATCCAAAGAAACCAATAAAGAGATCAGTATTTTTAGATTTATATCTATTTTTTTTATTTAGAAAACTTTTTATATTTTTTTTATTTAAAATAATCTTTTGTGAAAAATTAGTAAAAAGATTAAATCCTTTTTGAGATTTATAAATTATATAAGGTTTTCCTGATTGATGTATTTCCGCTAATTGATTTAGTTTATTCAATTTATTCTGTTTTAAGTCTCAAAACTGGTTCTTCTCTAATTGGTAAATGAATTATTGCTGCAAAAATGGATAATGCAATTGCTAAATACCACGCATAGTCATATGAACCATAGGTGTCATGAAACAAACCGCCTAAATAAGCTCCAAAAAATGAACCTATTTGATGACTTAAAAATACTATTCCATATAATAAACCCAAATATTTTGTTCCAAATAGATGAGCAACAATCCCGCTAGTAGCAGGAACAGTTGATAGCCATAAAAATCCAAAACTCGCCCCAAAAATAAATGCAGAAATATTGCTTGCTGGCATGAATATAAAAAAGGCAATCGATACACCTCTTAAGAAATAAATTGCACTTAAAATAATCTTTTTACTCATTTTTGCAGATAGATATCCACTAAGTAAAGAACCGAATATATTAAACAAACCTATCAATGATAAAATTGCTGCCGCAGTCCAGTCTTCGAGCCCTCTATCGATCACATATTTTGGCACATGTGTACCAACTAGTGTTATATGAAAACCACAAACAAAAAAACCAGAGACAAGTAGAACATAACTTTTCGTATTAAAAGCCTCTTTAAGTGCTTCTGAAAATGATTGTTCAGAATTTTGTTCTATTCTTTCTGAGTCAGATGGAGATCTAACAAAATATGCAGCTGTTAAACCAACTATTAGTAACAAACCAAAAACATATAAAGTATAATTCCAGCCGAATTCATTTAAAGAGTAACTTGTAAAAATTGGTGATAAAAAATAACCAAAAGATCCTAATGCAGTAACAAAACTCATTGCAATAGTTCTTGTAGATAATGGGAAATGTTTTCCTACAATAGACATGGGGATACTTATTGCTGTTCCCCCAAGACCTATCCCTATAAGAAGCCCCATATGAATTTGAAAAAAAATTCCTGTATTAGGACCCGTGTAAAGAAAGAAAATACCCGCAGCATAAAAAATAAATGCTGAGATTATTGCAATATGACCACCATACTTATCAGCTATTGCTCCAAAGATTGGTCCTGTTATTCCCCACATTAACATTTGCAATCCAATAGCAAAACCAAAAGCAGTATTACTTATTTTTAGACTTTCGTTGAAGTCCATGAAAAACAAACCAAAAGTTTGTCTTACACCAAGTGATATCAAAACAACTAAACATGCAGCAAATAAAGTAACTATTGCAGTTTTAGAGTGAAAGAATTTTTCTGAGGTCATCTTAAATGTCTTAATGCTTGTTTTAAATCAGCAATTAGATCATTTGGATCTTCTAACCCTATATGTAATCTTACTAAGTGTTCATCTTTTGCCAAGTTTAAAAACTTTCTATTTCCTACTTCTAGACTTCCTTGATGAAGCGCCAAACTTTCAAAACCACCCCAACTATATCCGTAACCAAAAAGTTTTAATGAATTTACAAATTTAAGAACAGAGGTTTTATTACGGGACTTTATTTTTAACCCCATCAAACCTGATGCTCCTGAATAATATTTTTTCCACATTCTGTAGTTTTGTGAATTCTTTTTGTAAGGGTAAAGCAGTTTTACTTTTTTATTTTTTGATAAAAAAGCTGAAACTTTTTTTGCATTTTCTTGATGTTTATCAAGTCTTACATCGAGAGTTCTTAAACCTCTTGTGATTAAATAAGCATCATCTGGACCCAATCTTAATCCTGAAATTCTTTCACCTAATTGAACTTTTTTAAATGCACGTTTATTTACAGCTAAACTTCCACCCATGACATCAGAATGACCAGAGTAATATTTAGTTGCTGAGACAATTGACATATCAAAACCTAATTTAATTGGTTTAAAAAAATAAGGTGTTGCCCATGTGTTATCAATTGCTGTAAAAATTTTTCTACTTTTCGCAATTGAAATAATTTTTTTTAAATCTTGAAAATCAAAAGTATTACTTCCAGGATTTTCTACAAATATCATTTTGGTATTTTTAGTGATATTATTTTTTAAAGATTTAAGATCATGTGGATTATAAAAAATTGTCTTAATATTAAAGTCTTTTAAATAATCTTCCGTTAATCTTCTTGTTGGTTTATAAGTTGGGTCTGAAACAATAATTTCATCACCAGGTCTTAAAACACTAAATAACGCCAAAAAGATAGAGCCAAAACCTGTTGGTGTTAAAAAAACATAATAAGACTCTTCTAACTTTGTTAAAATTTTAGAAAGAATATGAGTTGTAGATGTTCCTTGTCTGCCATAATCAAAATGACCACCTGTTGGATCTTTCCTCGCTTTATTTTGAGTTTTTCTGATATCTTTCATTGACTTGAAAATGATAGTTGAGGCTCTGACCACCGGTGGGTTTACAGACTGATTGTGAAAATCTTTAGCAGTATGCTTTAAAAATGTTTTAAAAGATTTTGACATAAAAAATTTGATAAGCTTTGGAGACAATGCTATATCCCACAAAGA
>CACPDT010000041.1 GCA_902632665.1 uncultured Pelagibacteraceae bacterium
TTACTCCTCATTTGCCAATTGTTTCAGAAGAAACTGCTGAGAATAAATCCATTAATGATTTAAAAGATTTTTGGTTAGTTGACCCAATAGATGGCACATATGATTATATTAATAATTTAGAAGAATTTACAATAAATGCAGGTTTAATAATCAACAAAAAACCAGCTGGTGGATTAATCTATGCACCTTCAAAAAAAAGAATGTTTTATTCTTATGGAGAAAATAATGCATATGAAATAGCAAATGATAAGAAAATTAAATTAGATTGTTCTAAAAATTTTAATAAAGATGAAATTAAATTTGTATCTTATTCAAACAAAATTAAACCAGAAATAGAGCAAATTCATAAAGAGTTAAATGTTAAAAAATTTGTCAGAATGAAAAGTTCTCTCAAATTTTGTGTAATTGCTGCTGGAGAATATAATGGTTATGTTGCAGAGCCCAGGGCCTGTGAATGGGATATAGCAGCTGGTCATGCAATTTTAAAACATGCAGGTGGAATAATAACAGATTTTGAGGGTAATGAGATTTTATATGGAAAAAAAAATTTTAAAAACCCAAGTTTAATTTTAAAAAATAAAGATATTTAATATGGATGATCAAATAAGAACTATATTGATAATTATTGTATCAGTATCTATTTTTGGTTTACTATTATTTGTTTACGTCAAAAATACCATAAGAAATAAAATCAATAAATTAGTTGAAGATGAAAAGAAAAGAAAATCAAAGTAACTTAATTATCTTGAGATAATCATCTTTTTCTAATTCCATTACCTTTTTGGAAGTTTCAAAATCAAAACCATTTCTTGCTAATAAAGAAATATCTTTTTTAAAGAATAAAGGTCTATTATCCTCGGTTCTTGCTGGTCCAATTCTTTTCTTTTTGCAAATTTTTATAGCTGAAAAAAAATCTTGATCAGAATTATCTTCATTTATTTTATTAACAGTATCTTTAATAAACTTATCATTCACACCTTTTCCAATGAGATAATTTCTTATTTTATTTATAGAATTTCCTCTACGGATCATACTTTTTGCTTTGCTTTCTGAATAAAATTTATCATTGATAAATTTGCTTTTTTCTAAATCAGATAAAACAATATCTATTAAATTCGTCACATCTTGTTTTTTTACATTTGGAACAGATAGTTTTAGATACTTTTTTAACAAATATGTTCTCAATTGTTGTTTAGATGGGGCATATTTATCTACATATGCTAAAGCAAAATTCCTCATCTCATCTACGGTTACTTGTAAAGTTTTTCTCTTATTTCTTATAGGAATCATTAAAAGATTTAATATAATATTATTTAAAATGATCGAACAAATTTTTGCTTACTTTACAATTGAAATTCTCTACTTTTGGGTAAATTTAGGTGTTTTACCATTTTGGTTAACATTAATATTTTTTCCTCAGTCAAATTTTACTAAATATTTTATTACCTCTATTTTTCCAATAATTTTACTAGGAGGTTCTTATATATTTGTACTTTATAAAGCTTATTTAAGTGCATATGATTTTGATAGTAATTTTGAATTATATTTGAGCATAAGTAATCTATCTAATCTATTTACAAGTAATATTTTCTTAATGTTATTTTGGATACATTTTGTTTCAATCAATTTATTTGTTGGCGGTTGGATTGTAAGAGACTCTCAAAAGTTATTAATTGGAAAAATTCTTGTCGCAGTACCATTAATCATAACTTATTTAATTGGTCCTTTGGGTATTTTTATTTATTGGCTCATAAGAATATTTTATGCAAAAAGCATAAATTTATATGAGTAAAACAATCGATTTTTACTTCGATTTTATTAGCCCATATTCTTACCTCGCCTATAAAAAAATTAAATCAATGCAAAATAAAAATGGAATTAATTTTAATTATAAACCTGTTTTACTTGGTGGTTTACACAAATTAGGAAATATAACTGCTCCTGCTTTTAATGAACGTAAAATGAAAAATATGAAAAATGATTGTGAAATTATAGCTAGCAAAAATGATATATCCTTTAAATGGAATGAGAAATTTCCAATTAATACTTTATATTTAATGAGAGGATTTATTTCAATGGAGGCAAATAAAAAAAGTGAATATTTTGATATTTGTTTTGATGCCTATTGGAAAAATAACGTTGATATATCGGTAGATACTAATGTAAACGAGATTTTAGATAAATGCAAAGTTGACAAAAAAAAGTTTTTTGAGGACATAAGTAATCAGAAAATAAAAGATGAATTAAAAAACCTAACTGATAATGCTTTTCAACTAGACGTGTTTGGTGCTCCGACTTTTATAGTCAACAACAAACTTTTTTGGGGACAAGATAGACTTGAATATGCTTTAGAAGAGTGCGTTTCTTAAACGATTTTAAATTTACTATTTTTTATAGATCCAAAACCACCATCAATATGTGAAACTTTTTCAAATCCCATATCTTTTAATGTTTTTGCAGCTAATGCTGATCTCATACCACCGGCGCAAAAAAGAACCATTTCCTTATTCATATCCAATTTACCATCTTTAAAATATAGACTATCAGGATCTAACCAAAACTCCAACATTCCTCGGGGAATATGATTTGAACTTTCAACTCTCCCATCTCTTTCTAGTTCTCTTATATCTCTTATATCAATTAGATTACATTTATCTTCATTCACCATTGATAATGCTTCGTCTGGTGAAATTGTTTTAATTTTACTTAAAGCTTCTGTAACAAGTGTTTTTGATGATTTTATATTCATAAAACTAAATTTATTATATAGTTTTTTTTTAAATCACATAAATAAAAAATGAAAAAAATTTGTATCGTTTATACTCATCATAAATTAGGTGATTTAATTTGGCAATTACCCTACATTAAAGCTATTAGTCAACATCATCAGACAAATATAGATTTAATTGTCAGAGA
>CACPDT010000042.1 GCA_902632665.1 uncultured Pelagibacteraceae bacterium
AACAAAGAGATAGTTTTTTTAATAAAAATAAGTTTTTTTTTCAAAAAAAACTTTTGCATTTCTTTATTGTGAGCATAACACCCAAATTTTTGAAAGATTTGTTAAAAAAAAAATAAATGAATTTTAATATATGGTTTGTTCATAATCGATAATAATTGAATAAGATTAGGTAATAAATAAAAAAACTTTATAGTTTGTTGTATACTAAGTTATGAAGTTTCCGATTCTTATACCTAATATATTCAATTATCCTTTTACCTACGAGAGTAAATTAGATTTGAAAATTGGTGATTTTGTTGAAGTCCCTTTTGGAAAATCAAAAAAAATAGGCGTTGTGTGGGATTATTTTGAAAATGACGGTAATAAAAATTATAAAACGAAAAAAATAATTAGAAAATTAGAAATTCCACAATTAAAAAAAAAAACATTAGATTTTTTAAACTGGTTTTCAGAATATAACATTATACCGAAAGGAATGGCGCTCAAATTAACCCTTTTAAGCGGAAAACCAGTAGCAATATTAGATAAGAAGTTTTATGAGGACTTCACTTTTAAGTTAAATAAAAATTCTTTTCAATTAAATTCAGAACAAGAAAAATCTCTCACAGAAATAAATGATATAAACAAAAAGTTTAATGTTCATGTTTTACAAGGAACAACTGGCTCAGGTAAAACTATTGTCTACTTTGAGGCTTTAAAGCATATCTTGCAAAAAGGTTATCAAGGATTAATAATGTTGCCAGAGATTGGTTTGACCAATCAATTTGAAAAAAAATTTTTTGAATTTTTTGGTTTTAAACCTGCAATTTGGCATTCTGGTATATCAAAAAAAAATAAAGAAATTGTTTGGAGTGGCTTAGCGAATGGAAAAATTAGTGTTGTTATTGGAGCTAGATCATCTTTATTTTTACCATTTAAAAATTTAGGATTAATAATAGTTGATGAAGAGCATGATCAGTCTTACAAACAAGATGAAGGAATAATATTTAATGCTCGAGATATGGCTATCTCTAGGGCATCATTTGAAAATATTCCAATAAATTTAATCACTTCTGTTCCATCAATAGAAACATACGAAAATATAAAGAAAAAAAAGTACACCTCTTCAAAACTTGTTAAAAGATATCAAAATGCTTCTTTGCCAAATTATGAAATAATTAATTTGAATAATGTTAAAATGGATAAACAATCTTGGCTTTCTAAAGAGATAATTCAAAAAGTAAATTTCCATTTAAATAAGAATGATCAAGTTTTATTTTTTCTAAATAGAAGAGGATTTTCCCCAAGTGTTTTGTGCAAAAAATGTTTCAATAATTTCCCATGTCCAAATTGTTCAATAAATTTAGTTTATCACAAAAATAAAAATAATTTATTATGCCATTATTGTGGATTTAAAAGTTTTTTGAATAGAGAATGTTCTAAAGAAGGATTTTGTGATTTTATATTTTGTGGTCCTGGTGTTGAAAGAATCTCAGAAGAAGTAAAAAAAAGTTTTCCATCAAAAAAAATTGAAATTTTTTCGAGTGATACAATGAATAAAAAAGGTTCAAAAGAAAAATTAGAAAAAATAATTAATAATGAAATTGAAATTTTGGTTGGAACACAATTAATTTCTAAAGGTTTTCATTTTCCAAACTTGAATTGTATTGTAGTAGTTGATATTGATTTATCATTAATGGGCCACGACCTGAGAAGTGCCGAGAAAAATTTACAATTATATCACCAATTATCAGGAAGAGCTGGAAGAACAGGAAGTCCGTCTACTATTTATTTTCAAACTTATAATTTTAATACAAAATTGATTGATGATATTACAAATAAAAATCCAGAAATTTTTCTTGATAAAGAAATAGAAATTCGAAAAAAAAATAATTTACCTCCATTTCAAAGATTTATTTCTTTGATTTTGACGGGTAATAAGGAAAATGAATTAGTAAAAGAAGCTTTAAAATTCAAACTATTTATTTCTAATAAGATAAGTGGAAAAATTTTAGGTCCAGTAAGCGCTCCTGTCTTTAAATTAAAGAGCAAATATCGTGTACGATTACTTATAAGAGGTACCAAAACTCTTAAATTACAAAATAGTTTAGCGTCAATAATTCCAAAATTTAAATTTGCCTCAGGAATAAAACTTTCAGTTGATGTTGATCCAATTAGCTTTAATTAACGCTTAAAAAAACTAATTTTTAGCTAATGTGTTACTTGAAGACTATAAAGGCATGTGCTAATTAAATCGTGATTTTAAATTAATCATATTCATTTGAAGGGTAAAAATTGAGTAAAAATAAAGGATTTTCAGATACTTCAGCTAATAGATATTCTTTAGCTTTGTACGAGTTAGCGAAAGATACTAACTCATTGGTTAATGTAGAAATAAATGCAAAAGCTTTTTTAAATTTAATTTCAAATAATAAAGATTTTAAAAATTTTATAAAGGATCCTACATTAAACAGAGAAGTTTTGACCAATGTAATTAACAAAATTTCAGAAGACTTTAAATTAGAGATCCTTTTTAAAAATTTTGTAAATTTTTTAGTTTTAAAAAGAAGATTTTTTTATCTAGAACAAATTTTAAAAACATTTATTGAAATATGTTCAGAAAAAAGAGGCGAATTAAAAGCAGAAATTAAATCTGCAAAATCACTTAATCAAGATGAGATTAAAAAAATTACAGATGAATTGTCAAATAATTTTAAATCTCAAATAAAATTAAACTACATACAAGATGAAAGTTTAATTGGAGGTTTGGTCGTTAAAGTGGG
>CACPDT010000043.1 GCA_902632665.1 uncultured Pelagibacteraceae bacterium
TCATGTCCTCTTATATTAAGAAGCCATGCAACATTTTCAGGTGCTGTGATAAATAAATAATCTGATTTATTTTTTTTTAAGTATTTCCTTATTTTTGTTATTTTAGTTTTATAGTTTTCCCCAACTGCTTTGTTATCCAGAGAAAAAAAAGGTTTATTAGATTTAAATTTGTTTTTATGAATTTGATCAATTAAATTTGACTCAATGCTTTTTACTTGATTGTTCCTAAAAAAGAATTTCTTAATTTGTATAGATGTAAAGAACTTTGGGTCAAAACCTATTGACAAATTTTTGAACAAATTACAATTAATAATCTTATGGTAATCTATAATTTGAAAGTTTTTACCCGCCTCTTTTTTTGCTTGAATAGTGTATCTCCCATCAACAAATAAATAGTTTTTATTTTTAAGAATGATCGAATAACCAGCAGAGCCAGAAAAGTTTGTGATAGTTTTAAGCCTATCATCTGCAGAGTATTCTGAAAAAAATTCGTCATTTTTGGGAATAATATATCCATCTATATTGTATTTCTTAAATTTACTTACTAGTGAGTTTATTCGATGATTAATCATTTAATTCTTTTTTGATATCTTAACCATCCAGGACTATTTATACCGCTTTCATTTTCAATATCTTGATTAAATTCAAATTCTTCCATCTCTTCTTTGGTTTCATCGAAAAAAGAATTTTTTTCTAAATATTTTTCTGGTAATTCGTCAATAAATCTTGACGCCATACTATCTATCCAATCACCCTGGTAAAACCTATTCATCGAAAAAGATACTACTACTTTTTTCTTAGCTCTAGTTAAACCGACATAGGCCAGTCTTCTTTCTTCTTCTAAACCATTTTGACCTTTTTCTTCAATAGATTTTTGATGGGGAAAAAGTCCTTCTTCCCAACCAGGTAAAAAAATTACATCAAACTCAAGACCTTTTGCGGCATGCATTGTCATCATATTAACTTTTTCACCCTCCCACTCTTGATCAATTGAAGTTGCTAGTGAAACATGATCTAAAAAACTTTCTAGATTATCAAACTCTTTCATTGCGCTTAATAATTCTTTAATATTTTCAAGTCTATTTTCATTTTCTAGATCTTTTTTATTTTTAAGCATTGCTGAGTATCCAGATTCATCAAGAATAGTTTGTAATAATTTTACGTGACCCATTTTTTTTATTGTTAGATCATCTCTCCATTTTGAAATTAAATCTAAAAAGGATGTTAAACTAATTTTAGCTTTAGGTTTGATCAAGTTTTCTTCTATCATTTTTCGAGATGAAATCTCTAAACAATCTTTTTGTTTTTTTGCAAATTCATGAATACTTTTTATGGAACTATCACCAATCGATCGCTTTGGATTATTAACAATTCTTTCAAAAGCGAGATCATCTTTTTCTTGATAAACTAATCTTAAGTAGGCAACACAATCTTTTATTTCAGCTCTCTCATAAAATTTTATTCCTCCTAAAATTCTATAAGGTAGTCCAATTTTTAAAAATCTTTCTTCAAATTCTCTAGTTTGAAATATCGCTCTTACAAGAATGGTAATATTATTAAATGAATATTCTTTTTTTATTTTTTCAATTTCATCTGAAATACCAATTGCTTCATCTTTTCCGTTTTTATAACAATTTAACTTGACTAGTTCACCTTCGTCTAAAGTTGTCTTTAATGTTTTACCAACTCTATTTTCATTATTTGCTATTAAGTTTGATGCAACAGCAAGAATATTTTCAGTAGATCTATAATTTTCCTCTAGTCTAATTACTTTTGTATTTTCATAAACTTGATCAAATTCTAAAAAATTTTTTATTTCTGCTCCTCTCCAACTATAAATTGATTGATCATCATCTCCTACGCAGCAGATATTTTTATTTTTTTCTGAAAGTAATTTAAGCCATTGACTTTGTATAAAATTTGTATCTTGATATTCATCAACTAAAATATATTTAAAATTTTTTGAGTAAATTTCTCTTAAGTCTTTATTTTTTTCTAATATCTTGACTGCATGAAGAATTAGATCACCGAAGTCACAAGAGTTTAAATCAATTAATTTCTGCTGATAAATCTTATAAATTGGCAATATAGTTTTTTCGTATATATCCTTTTGATTAATTATTACTTCATTTGGATAAAACCCTTTATTTTTCCACTTATCAATAATAGCTAGAATATATCTTGGAGCTAATTGTTTAATATCAATATTTTCTGCTTTACATATATTTTTAATCAACCTTGTTTGGTCATCAGTATCTATTATTGTAAAATTTGAATTAAGATTAACCGCTGGAGCGTGTTTTCTTAAAAGTTTTGCGCAAATAGAGTGAAAAGTTCCTAGCCAAGATAACCCTGTTGCTGAAGAGCCTAAAATTTTACTAACCCTAGTTTGCATTTCCCTGGCTGCTTTATTAGTGAATGTTACTGCTAGTATTTGATTAGGATAAGCTTTTTTTTCTCTAATTATATTTGCTATTCTTGTTGTAAGAACTTTAGTTTTTCCAGAACCTGCTCCAGCCACAATTAAAAGAGGTCCATCGAGATGTGTGACAGCCTCTTTTTGTGCATTATTAAGATTTTTTAAATATTCAGAGTTTAACATTTTTTATTTTAAATTATAACTTGTTTAAATTTATATGAGAAAACAAAATTTATTATCAAAAAAAATTAGAAAACAAATTTTATCTATAAATAATTTATTAGAGAGTTATTTCAATAGTTTAAGACGCTTCATATTAGACGCAA
>CACPDT010000044.1 GCA_902632665.1 uncultured Pelagibacteraceae bacterium
GCTGACCCTTATTCATCTTTAGGTAGTTAAACATACTACTTTCAAGTTCATCTTTATCATTAAAAAGTTTTCTATTATTCATAACTTCAGCGAGATCATTTATTATTTGCCAGTCCTCTTTTGCATCGCCTGGGGGGTATGATGCTTTATAAGCTTTTTGTAATTTACCTTCCAAGTTAGTGTAATGTCCAGATTGTTCAGTAAAAGCAGCACCTGGTAAAATTATATCCGCAATTTCCGCACCTCTATCTCCATGACTTCCTTGATAGATAATGAATTCATCTTTCTTTTTAAAATCTAAATTATCTTGTCCAAGTAAAAAAATAATTTCAAATTTATTTTCATAGAGTTCATCTAGAATTCTATTTTTTTTATCAATGATATCTAAATCTAAATTTCCAACTGTAGCTGCATCTACTGATAATATATTAATTGGGTTCCAATCATCATTCAGTTTATTATTTTTAGATAAAAATTTTTTGGATAAATTAAATAAATAATTTGCTGATTTAATTTTAAAAAACGACTCTCCAAATACAATCATTGGTTTTTTTGACTCAATAATTTCTTTTGATAGTTCATTTTTATTTTCAAATATATCTTTGATAGTTTTTGTCTTACCATTCAAATTTTGATAGTTGTATGTTAGGTCACCAAGATCATTTAAAGAAATAATCCTGGTATTGTTACTCAAATAGGCTTTTCGAATTCTTGCATTGATCATTGTTGCTTCAAATCTAGGATTTGTACCTATTAATAAAATTAAATCTGCTTCTTCAATTCCATTTATTGATGAATTGAATAAATAATTTTCTCTTTTAGAACTATCGATAAATCTTTTTGTAGATCTAAAATCATATTTTTTTGTGTTTATTGTTCTTTCTAAAAATTCTTTAAAAATAAAACTTGTTTCCATATTTGTTAAATCTCCAACAAATCCACAAATATTTTCTTTGTTTGCATTTTCTATTTTTGATTTGATAATTTTATAAACCTCATCCCAAGAGGCTTTTTCAAATTTTTTATTGTACTTTATATATGGAGTATCTAATCTTTGATTTAATAATCCGTCACAAGCATATCTTGTTTTATCTGAAATCCACTCTTCATTTATATCTTCATTTATAACAGGCAAAACTCTTTTCACTTCCCAATCATAGGTATCAACTCGAATATTTGAGCCAACCGCATCCATTACATCAATTGTCTCTGTTTTTTTTAATTCCCATGGTCTTGCCTCAAAAACATAGGGCTTAGATGTAAGAGCTCCTACTGGGCAAAGATCAATTACATTTCCAGATAATTCTGACTGAACTGATTGCTCTAAGTATGTAGTAATTTGCATATCCTCTCCTCTTCCAATTGCACCTAGCTCAGGAACTCCAGCTATCTCAGTTGCAAATCTCACACACCTTGTGCAATGAATGCACCTCGTCATTTGAGTTTTGATTAGTGGACCCATATTTTTTTCAGGAACCCATCTTTTATTTTCTTTAAATCTTGTTTTGTCTATTCCATAAAACATCGATTGATCTTGAAGATCACATTCTCCACCTTGATCACACACTGGACAATCCAAAGGATGATTTGCTAATAAAAACTCCATAACACCTTTTCTTGATTTCTCTATTTTTGGAGTATTAGTTTTTATAATCATTCCGTCTGCTGCAGGCATTGCACATGAGGCTATTGGTTTTGGAGATTTTTCCATCTCGACTAAACACATTCTGCAGTTACCAGCTATTGATAATTTTTCGTGATAACAAAATCTAGGTATTTCTACACCTGCTTTTTCACAAGCCTGAAGAACAGTCAGTCCTTCCTCAACCTCTACATCAATATCGTTTACTTTTAATTTAAGCATTTTTATCCAATAAGTGCTGATCTACTAAATAAGGAATATTCTTTTTTTCTTTTATTATTGGATCAAATTTGTTTCTTTTTTTAATTTCATCTTTAAAATGTCTTAACAAACCTTGAACTGGCCAAGAAGAGCCTTCACCAAAAGCACAAATTGTATGACCCTCTATTTGCTTCGTAACATCACCTAACATGTCTATCTCATCTTTAGATGCTTCTCCTTTAGCCATTCTCTCAAGCATTCTCCACATCCAACCTGAACCCTCTCTACATGGTGTGCATTGGCCACAGCTTTCGTGTTTGTAAAATCTCGCAATTCGAGCCATACATTGAATAATGTCTTGATCTTTATTAATCACAACAACACCAGCGGTTCCTAATCCACTTTTTTCAGCAACTAACGAATCAAAGTCCATTTTTAAAGTCTCACATTTATCTTTAGGTATTAATGGCATGGACGATCCACCGGGTATAACAGCTTGTAAATTATCCCAGCCACCTATTACACCGCCAGCATGTACTTCAATTAGCTCTTTTAATGGAATGTTCATCTCTTCTTCCACATTGCAAGGATTATTTACATTACCAGATATACAAAAAATTTTGGTACCTGTGTTTTTTTCTCTTCCCAAAGATGCAAACCATTTACCACCTCTTCTTAGTATTGTTGGCACGACAGCTATAGTTTCCACATTATTTATTATTGTAGGGCAACCATATAGACCAATTAATGCCGGAAAAGGAGGTTTTAATCTTGGTTGGCCTTTTTTTCCTTCAATACTCTCAAGTAATGCAGTCT
>CACPDT010000045.1 GCA_902632665.1 uncultured Pelagibacteraceae bacterium
CCCTTGAAAAAAGTTAAGTATTGCAAAAATTTAAAGACATCCAATATCTGATAAGGTTTAATTTTTCTTAATAACAATAAAGAAATAAAATCTTTTAAAAATCTATCAGCCCAAAATTTATTGTTGACTGTATGGTCAAAAGCTAAAATTTTACAATTTTTATTGTATTCTTGAAATTGTTTTTCAAAACTCCATTCGGCCTCAAGTCCACAAGCAATAACCACTTTGGTTTTACTTATAACACGTTTGTCAATAACATACCCACCATCTAATTTTCTACCAAGTCTAATTAAATTAGAAAAATCTGTATGATAAGGTTTTAAAAAAGTTGGTAACATTTATATCTTACTTGAATTCTATTTATTTATTTCAGCTTGAGCTGCAGCCAATCTTGCTATTGGAACTCTATATGGAGAACATGAAACATAATTAAGGCCTATTTTTGAGCAAAAATTAATACTTTTTGGGTCACCACCATGTTCACCACAAATACCTAACTTGATTTTTTTGTTTGCTTTTTTACCTTTAGTGACAGCTATCTCAACTAAATCTTCTACGCCTTCATCTATTGAAACAAATGGATCTATTGAAAAAATCTTGTTTTCAATATAGTCATTGAGAAATTTTCCACTATCATCTCTGCTAATACCAAAAGTGGTTTGTGTTAAATCATTTGTCCCAAAGCTAAAGAATTCTGCATGTTTTGCAATATCCTTAGCTTTTATTGCTGCTCTTGGTAGCTCAATCATTGTTCCAACTAAAAATTCTATTTTAACTTTATTTTCTTTTTGTACTTTTCTTGCAGTGTTGATTACAAGGTCTTTCATTATTTTGATTTCTGCTTCAGTCGACACTAGTGGAATCATTACTTCGGGGAATGCAAATTTTTCTTTATTTTTTTTAAGCTCTGACAAAGCATTAAAAATTGCCTCACATTGCATTTGATAAATTTCAGGGAATGAGATACCTAATCTACATCCTCTGTGTCCAAGCATTGGATTTTGCTCATGAAGTTCATCAATTCTAGATTTTACTTCTTTAACACTTAAGCCAACCACTTCTGCAACCTCTGAAATTTCTTTTTCAGATTTTGGTAGAAACTCATGTAATGGTGGATCAAGTAACCTTACTGTCACTGGTAAACCATGCATAATCTTGAATATTTCTATAAAATCTTTTTTTTGATGTGGTAAGAGCTTATTGAGTGCTTTCAATCTATCTTTTTTAGTTTTAGAAAGTATCATTTCTCGTACAGAAATAATTCTTTCCTCATCAAAAAACATATGCTCCGTTCTACATAGACCAATTCCTTCTGCCCCAAAATCTCTTGCAACTTTTGTATCTAAAGGAGTTTCAGCATTTGTTCGAACTTTAAGTTTTCTAATATTATCAGCCCAACTCATTAATTTTGAAAAGTCACCTGAAATTTCAGGTTTTATTGTTGGTACACTTCCTAAAATAATTCTTCCAGAAGACCCATCAATTGTTATTATATCACCTTCTTTGATCTCCATTGAAGAAGTTTTGAAAATTTTTTTCTCATAATCAATATCAATTTCACTCGAGCCTGAAACACATGGTCTTCCCATTCCTCTTGCAACAACAGCCGCATGACTTGTCATTCCTCCCCTAGCAGTCAATATCCCTTTAGCAGCGTGCATACCCTGAATATCCTCTGGTGAAGTTTCTACTCTAACCAATATTACATCTTGCATCATATTATTGAGTCTCTCAGCTTCCTCAGATGTAAACACCACTTTTCCACTAGCGGCTCCTGGTGAGGCAGGCAAACCATTTGCAATTATTTTTATAGAACTTTTTTCATTTAAAGTAGGGTGTAATAATGTGTCTAAAGAATTTGGATCAATTCTTAAAATAGCTTGTTTTTTTGAAATTAATTTCTCTTTAACCATATCTACAGCAATCTTAACTGCCGATTTCGCAGTTCTTTTACCTGATCTGGTTTGTAGGATCCATAATTTCTCATTCTCAACTGTAAATTCTACATCTTGCATATCTTTGTAATGCGCTTCTAACTTTTTTAAAATTTTATTAAGCTCCAAATAAACTTTTGGCATAGACTCTTCCATAGAAGGTGCTTTTACTTTTGCATCTCTTTTTGCTTTTTTCGTAATATATTGTGGTGTCCTTGTTCCTGCTACAACATCCTCTCCTTGAGCATTAATTAAATACTCTCCATAAATATCATTTGATCCATCTGAAGGATTTCTTGTGAAAACAACTCCAGTAGCACAATCATTTCCCATATTTCCAAAAACCATAGATTGCACATTAACTGCTGTTCCCCATTCAGATGGTATACGATTTAACTTTCTATAAATTTTAGCTCTATTGCTATCCCAAGATAAAAATACTGCACTTATTGCTCCTAATAATTGTTTATAAACATCCTGAGGAAATTCTTTTTTTGTTTTTTCTTTAACAATGTTTTTAAAATCTTTTATCAAACCATCCCAATCATCTTCATCAAGATCTGTATCCAGCAAAACTCCTTTGGTTAATTTATAATTTTCTATAAGTTCCTCAAAATGATAACTTTCTACTCCAAGAACAACATTTCCATACATTTGAATAAATCTTCTATAACTATCTTTGGCAAATCTCCTGTTAGAGGTTTTGTT
>CACPDT010000046.1 GCA_902632665.1 uncultured Pelagibacteraceae bacterium
CAATCTTTTTAAAGGATGAGCCTTTGCAATTCCATCTGCCAGCGCTTTATTTTTTAACATGGGTTCAGCAATTTTTGAATTTGTTAAGCTTGGTGCAATACAATTAACTCTTATATTGGGAGCAAATTCAGCTGCAAGTGAAACTGTTAAACCTTCCACAGCTGCTTTTGTTGATGCAATAATTGCGTGATTGGTAAATCCTCTTTGAGCAGCAACAGTTGAAAATAAAACTATTGAGCCTTTATTCTTCTTTAAACTTTCCTGGTATCCTTTTATAACTTCAACAGCAGAGTAAAGATTTAATTTCATACATTTTATGAAATCTTGTTCTGTTACCATTCTAACAGGTTTTAAATCAATTGAGCCAACACAATAAGCAACGCCTTTTACTTCAGAAATATCACTTTTAACTTTTTCTATAAATCCCTCTTCCAAAACATCTGCGATAGTAAAAGAACACCCTAATTTCTCTGAAATATTTCTAACTTCATTTTCATCTCTACCCACTAAATGAACATTATTTCCAGAATTTACTAATTGTTCTGCTAAGCTCGATCCGATTGAACCTGTCGCACCAAAAATAAGATATTTTTCTGACATAAAAAATTTAATTAGTTATATTTAATTATGAAGTTATTTTTTATACTGGGCAATCAATTATTTCCATCAAAATACTTAGACCGCTTCAAAAAAGACCACCTTTTTTTCATGGCTGAAGATTACGAGTTATGTACTTATGAAAAACATCATAAACAAAAAATTCTTCTATTTTTATCATCAATGCGATCCCATGCGGACGTACTTAAAAAAGATAAATTTAAAATTGAATACTCTAAAATAGAGGATAAAGAATTCAAAGATAGTTATTTAAAAAAGCTTAAAAAAGTAATTAACTCAAAAAAAATTAAGGAAATATCCAGTTTTGAAGTTGAAGATAAGTTTTTTGAAAAAAAAATAAATCAATTTACTAATAAAGAAAAAATAAAATGGAATATTATCCAGACACCAATGTTTTTAAATTCAAGAGAGGATTTTAAAAAATATTTATCTAAATCTAAAAAACCATTTATGGCAACTTTTTATAAAGATGTTAGAAAAAAATCTGGAATATTAATGGGTTCTGATGGCAATCCCACTGGAGGTAAATGGAGTTTTGATGAGGATAATAGAAACAAATTACCAAAAAATATTTCAATTCCAAAATTTCCAAAAATAAATGAAACTTCTCATACTAAAAAGCTAAAACCTATTGTTGAAAAATTATTTAAGGATCATCCTGGAAGTACCAAAAATTTCTGGTTTGCCACAGAATATAATGATGTTTTGAAACTTTTAAATTTCTTTATTAAAGAAAAATCAAATTTATTTGGTGATTATGAGGATGCAGTTGATCAGAAAGATAATATTTTATTTCATAGTGCACTAAGCCCTTATATAAATTTAGGTCTTATCACTCCAGAATTTATAATAAAAAAAATTTTAGATTTTCATAAAAGTAAAAAAATAAGACTAAATTCTTTAGAGGGGTACGTTCGTCAAGTGATTGGTTGGAGAGAATTTATGAGAGGAATTTATCAAAGTTATTCTAATGAAATGGAGACAGGAAATTTTTTTAAACAAAATCGTAAAATGAAAAAATCCTGGTATGACGGGACCACTGGATTACCACCATTGGATTATGCAATTAAGAATGCATTAAATTATGGATGGTCTCACCATATTGAAAGACTCATGATTTTATCAAACATCATGAACCTTTGTGAGATTAAACCTACTATTGTTTACAAGTGGTTTATGGAGATGTTTGTCGACTCTTCAGATTGGGTGATGGTTCCAAATGTTTATGGAATGGGATTGTTTAGTGATGGTGGAATATTTGCAACAAAACCATACATTTGTGGATCAAGTTATTTTATGAAGATGATGGATTTTAAAAGAGGTGATTGGTGCAATATAATGGATGGCCTTTATTGGAGATTTATAGACAGAAATAGAAAGTTTTTTTTAAAAAATCCAAGACTTTCAATGATGGTAAGAATTTTTGATAAGATGAAAACTGATAGAAAAAAATTGATTTTGTCAGCTGCAGATAAATTCATTAAAGAAAATACAATTTAGTGAAAAAAGAAAATTTACCAATTAAGGTTTGTCCAATATGTCAAAGGCCATTCAAATGGAGAAAAAAATGGAGACTTAATTGGGAAAAAGTAAAGTATTGTTCAAAAAAATGTTCATTAAAAAAATAAAAAATTTTTATAAACACTTAATTTTATTTTTATTCATAATTCTTACAAATAATGCTCGTGCAGAATTTTTTGAGGATCTATCAAAAATTATTGAGAATAATGAAAAAAGACTTAGCTACGGTATTTCCGTGACGGATTTCAACATGGATGGAAATAATGAGTTTGTAGTTACAGGTTTTGGTTTTCCAAATTTAGCGTTATCTTTTCAGGGTGGAAAATTAATAAATATAAACCAACAAAAAATTTTTTCAGATGCTTCAAGGAAAACTATAGGCGTTGCTGCTTGTGACATCGATAAAGATGGCTTTGAAGAAATCTACTTTTTAAATACTGATACATATAGTGGAGTTAAAAAAT
>CACPDT010000047.1 GCA_902632665.1 uncultured Pelagibacteraceae bacterium
CAAAAAAATTCTAACGAATTAGAGTATAGCGTAGAACCAAAGATTGATGGTATTTCTGCTTCATTAATTTTTAAAAAGGGAAAATTTATAATGGGACTTTCCAGGGGTGATGGTAAAGAAGGGGAAGATATCACAAATAATTTGATGACAATTAATGATATTCCTAAAAATATTTCAGCTAAAAATTTTCCTGATGAAATAGATGTTCGCGGTGAAGTATTTATTCGAAATAATGATTTTGAAAATTTAAAAGATAAGTTTGCTAACCCAAGAAATGCTGCATCTGGTTCATTAAGACAAAAAAATCCTGAGGATACTAAGAAAATTCCTTTAAAGTTTATTGCTTATACATTTGGGTACGTAAATAATATGGAAATAAAAAATCAAAGCAATTACTTACAACAATTAAATACGTGGGGATTTAAAACAAATCCATTTAATAAAACCATCAAAGGTATTAAAAATTTAATGAAAAATTATCATGAAATAGAAAAAAAAAGAAATGAGATTGATTTCGATATTGATGGTATCGTTTACAAAATAAATAGTTTTGATTTACAGAAGCGTTTAGGCAACGTTGCAAATTCACCTCGCTGGGCAGTTGCGCATAAGTTTTCTGCTAATAAAGGCATTTCAAAGATCTTAAATATAGAAATACAAGTTGGTAGAACAGGTGCGTTGACACCTGTGGCAAAAATAAAACCAATTAATATAGGTGGTGTAGTTGTATCGAACGCAACTCTTCATAATGAGGATGAAATTATAAGAAAAGATATTAGAATAGGCGATATAGTTATTGTTGAGAGAGCAGGAGATGTAATTCCACATATCATTGAGGTAGATTTAAAAAAAAGAAATAAAAATTCCAAAAAATATATTTTTCCTATTAAGTGTCCTTCTTGTGGAGCTAAAACAATTAAAGAATATAATTCGACTACTAAAAAAAATGATGCAGTAAGAAGATGTTCAAGCGAGGGATATGATTGTGATAAGATGACAATAGAAAAAATTAAACACTTTGTATCAAAAGAAGCTTTTAACATTGATGGTTTTGGTAAAAAAATTGTAGAAAATTTTTGGGAACTGAAAATGATTAGATTGCCACAAGATATTTTTGGACTTAATTATGAAAAGATAAAAGAAATGGATGGTTGGGGACAACAATCTGTCGCTAATTTAAGATATGCAATTGAAGAGAAGAAAAATATTTCCTTTGAAAAATTTATATATGCTCTTGGGATAAGACACATTGGTTTTGAAAATGCTAAATTAATTGCAAAAACACTTAAAAATCCTGAAAAGTTTTTAAATCTCTCTAAAGAAAATAAAATAAATGATTTGTTAAATATTGATGGGATTGGTGAAACTCAAATAACTTCTCTAAAAAAATTTTTTTTAAACAAAACTAATTTAAAGGTAATTCAAGGTCTTCAAAAAATTTTAAACATCAAGAAAACAACTGAAATTAAAACTGATGGATTATTAAGCAATAAGATATTTATGTTCACAGGAAAATTAACTGGTATTAGTAGAGCAGAGGCCAAGTCGTTAATAGAAAAAAATTCAGGAACAATAATCAGTAATGTTTCAAAAAAACTTGATTATCTGATAATTGGAGATAAACCAACAAAAAGGAAAGTTGAAGCTGCGAAAGAGCTTAAAATAAAAATTATAGATCAATCAGAATTACATAAATTATTGAATAAAAGTAGCTAACCATCTTTTTTCAGTTTGATTTAAATATTTATGAAGTTTTGTATAAATATCTAAATTATATCTCCATAAGTAATTTTTTTCATCATCTGTTAATAAGTCAAAATTTATTAATTCTTTATCAATTGGAACTAGAGTTAAATTTTCAAGGTACAGTCTATTTTTATCTTTTTTAACATAAATCAAATTTTCTATACGAATCCCAAATTTATTTTTTTTATAATATCCTGGTTCATTACTTAAAATCATTCCCTCAAGCAACTTTATCTTATTAAATTTAGAGATACCTTGGGGCCCCTCATGCACATTTAGAAAAAAACCTACACCATGTCCAGTTCCATGTTGATAATCTAAATTGATCTCTTTTAAAAATTTTCTTGCTCTAATATCTATCAGATTACCAGAGGAATATTTATTTAAATTAGATTTTACAACTGCAATATGACCTTTTAATACACGAGTGAAAATATTTTTTACATTCTTTTTGGGTTTTGAGAAACAAATTGTTCTAGTCACATCTGTAGTACCATATTTATATTGTCCACCAGAATCACATAAAAAAATATCTTTTTTGTTAATTTTTTTTGTGTTTTTTTTTGTTGCTCTATAATGAACAATGGCGCCATTCCCCCCAGTACCAGCGATAGTTTCAAAACTTGGATATAAATACTCTTTATTTTTTTTTCTAAAATTTTCTAATTTATTTTGTGCCTCAAACTCAGTAATTCTTTTTTTGTTTACATTCTTGATCCA
>CACPDT010000048.1 GCA_902632665.1 uncultured Pelagibacteraceae bacterium
AAATTTTGAAGAAATAATTAATAATTCAGATATTTGTATAACTAGGGCAGGTGCTTCAACCTTGGCTGAATTATCTTTATTAAACATACCATTTATTGCAGTGCCTTTACCAAATTCTAAGGATAATCATCAGTTTGAGAATGCTTTATTTTACAAAGAAAGAGAATGCTGTTGGATGCTTAATCAAGAGACATTTGATGATAATATAGAGCAACTTCTAATCAATATATTATCTGATAATTCTGAATTTTTACAAAAAAAGGAAAATTTAAAAAAATTAAATTACAAAAATACTTGGACTAATGTAAATCAAAAAATATTAAATATAATTAATGAAAATTGAATTAGCAAAAACTGAGGTTATTCACTTCATTGGAATCGGTGGTATTGGCATGAGTGGACTTTCTTTAATTATGAAAGGGAAAGGATTTAAAGTGCAAGGTAGTGACCTATCATTAAATAAAAATATAGATAGATTGAAAAAGGAAAAAATAAAAGTTTTTATTGGTCAAAAAAAACAAAATTTAAAGAATGCAACAATAGCAGTTATTTCCTCAGCAATAAAAAAAAATAATTCAGAATACATTGAAGCTAGAAGGAAAAAACTCCCAATTATTAGTAGAGGAAGAATGTTAGCTCATATTGTTTCTCTTATGAAAAATATTGTTGTGGTAGGTTCACATGGTAAAACCACAACAACTTCTTTAATTACCTCAATACTACAAAAAACCAAATTAGATCCAACAATTATTAATGGAGGGGTAATCAATTCCATCAAAAATACTGCTAAGCTAGGAAAGAGCGATTGGACAGTTTTGGAGGCAGATGAGTCTGATGGGAGTTTCCTTCATATACCTCCTACTTATTCAATTATTACAAATATAGACAGAGAGCATATGGATTTTTATAAATCTATGGATGACTTAGAGAAATATTTTATTAATTTTATAAAAAAAGTTCCTTCGTTTGGAAAATCATTTATTTGTTTAGATGACCCTATCAATAATAGGATAATTAAAAAATTAAGTAATAGAAATTTTTATACCTATGGACTTAATCCAAAATCAAATTTTTTTATTAAAAATATAAATCAAAATAAAAATTTTACAGAATTTGATGTATTAGTAAATGTCCCAAATAAGAAAAAAATAAAGATTAAAAAAATAAGAATACCATTGCTAGGTATTCATAATGTAAGAAATTCCGTTGCAGCTGCCGCAGTTGCGATTACAATTGGTATTTCAATTTCTGATATAAAAAGTGGATTAAAAAATTTTAAGGGTGTTCAAAGAAGATTTAATAAAATATTTACTCACAACAATATTGATTTTTATGATGATTACGCTCATCATCCAACTGAAATAAAAGTAGTTTTGGACGGTGTAAACAAAGTTTATAAAGATTATGAAAAAGTTTGTATTTTTCAACCACATAGAGTGTCAAGACTTAAAGATTTGAGAAAAGAATTCTCTTTTGCATTTAAGAATGCCAATATTGTTGTTTTATGCCCCGTGTATTCAGCAGGAGAAAAAATAAAGTTAGGATTTAATTATATAAATTTTGCTAAAGAGATAATAAAAAATTCAAAAGTAAAATTATTTTTAGTTAATGATAATTTTCAACTGGCTAAATTTATAAAAAGAAATATGAGTGGAAAAAAAATTGTAATTGGAATGGGTGCAGGTTCAATCTCCAATTGGATGAGGGAACTCCCAAAATTAATATAATGAAATTAGATCAACTAAAAACATTGTTTGAAGAATTTGATGAAAATGTAAGATTTGAGCACGATCTCAAAAAAAAAAATTGGTTTAATATTGGTGGAAAAACAAAAGTTTTTTTTAAAGCTAACAATCTTCATGAACTGATTAAATTTTTGAAAATAGTAAATAATCAGGAAAAAATATTTATTCTTGGAGCAGGTTCTAACACTTTAATATCTGATGATTTATTTGATGGTATAGTTATAAAATTAGGAAAAAATTTTAATAACATCTCACTTCTTGGAGATGATGTGATAATTGCTGGAAGTGCTGTGACTGATAAGTCTCTATCAGACTTTGCTGTAAAAAATAGTCTTAGTGGATTTGAGTTTTTATCTTGTATACCAGGCACAATAGGAGGTGGAATTAGAATGAACGCAGGTTGTTTTAATAAAGAATTTAAAGATATATTGATATCAGTTCAAGCAATCGATAAATCTGGTAATATCATTACTATCCCAACTAAAGAAATAAAATTTGAGTATAGAAAAAGTAACTTATCCGATAACTTGATCTTTTTAAGCGCTTCATTTAAAGGGTCAAAATCTAGTCCTTCTCAAATAAAAAATGAAATTGAGAATTTAGTAAAAAAAAAAGAAAAAGCACAACCTACTAGAATTAAAACTAGCGGAAGTACTTTTAAGAATCCTAAATCACAAACAAATAGGAAAGTTTGGGAGTTA
>CACPDT010000049.1 GCA_902632665.1 uncultured Pelagibacteraceae bacterium
CCATACACACCTGTCTCTTTTCTACCATTTTTCTCAAGCATAACGGATACATTGAATCTTATTAAAGGACGAACATCGGTTAAAGTCTCTCCACCAGATCTAATTATTTCAATCGATTTTTGTTCTCCCAAAAAATTAGCTGTAACTTGTTTAATGTTGTTGTCTTTTGAACGTAAATAATTATTTACTTCATTAAGAATTTTAATTTTTTCATTAAGAGATTTTTGTTCAATAGGGTTAATATTGTCATAATATTTCTTATTTGATTTAGGAATTTCATGATTATAGGTGCCTTTAACAGATTTAAGCGTCGATTTTAAATTTTCTGAAGATTGCTTCAATGAGTTTTTTGAAATTTCGTTAGAGTGAGAATAAGCAACTACTTCATCAGAGATAGCTCTAAATCCAAATCCTAAATCTGAATTATAACTGGAATTTTTTATCTTATTATCATCTAGTAAAATTGACTCAGATTTAGAATTTTCTAGGTACAATTCGCCATCATCACATTTTTGAAGAGTATCCGAAATAATATTTTCAGCCTCACTTCTAGATAGGTCAGATTTTTCGAAGAAATTACTCATAAGAGACATTAAATAGATTGTTTCAAAGATTTTTCAACTAGAGTATTTTACGCATGTACATATATGGCACAAATTAGTAATAAAATATCTAATTATGAAAGTTTATTTTAATAATTCGTGTAAAATTTGTAAGGCAGAAATTGATCTCTATAAAAAGGAAAAAATAGAGGAAATTGATTGGGTTGATATCACGGACAATGAATTAGCTGAACAGGAAACATCTAAAGATAGTAAACAGCTTTTGAGAAGACTGCATGTCAAAGATGGTGAAAAAGTTATTGGAGGTGCAGAAGCTTTTTTATTATTATGGAAAAAAATGCCAAAATATAAATTTCTTTATAAATTTTTTAAATTACCAATCATCTTTAGTATATTTTCAGTTGTATATGAGGTAGTAGCTTATTTTCTTTACATAAAAAATAAAAAACAATTAAAAAAACTAGCTGAAGAAAAACAGTAAAAATTTACTCAATAAAGACATTGAGGATACAAACATCACTAAGACTATTGAATACATTAATAATACAATTTTATTTTTTTTTCTTCTCAATCTAACAAAGTCCTTATCATCCAAATCAGAAATGTCTCTATCACCAACTACCGGATAATCGTAAGTAAATCGCCACGTACTATCACCAAGTCTTGGGTCTAAATTATTATAATATGTGATCCACGCAATGATGTATCTGAAAATTAAATATAAAATTATTAAAAAGACAGATCCTAAAACCATAGAAGATAATACCTAATTAAATATAAATGTTTAATTATTATTTTTGGCTCTTTTCCTTGCAATGAGTTGCGTTAAAGAGTCTACCATTGTGTCTGAAGCTTTAAAAATATCCACATTTCTAAACTCATGAGAAAGATTTTTTTCAGGGTTGGTTTTATCCTCTATTACAATTCCTTCATCTGGAGAATTATTTTTAATATAAATTAATAATAACCAATCATCATCTTGAGACTCATCCCATTTAATAAAAACTTCACCGGTTTCAAATCTTCTGTCTATACAACGAAAAATAGACATGTCGCGAGTGATATGTCTTTTATTTAACTGAAATACTAGGCTACTTGCACTTCTGTAAAAGCTTTCTAATGCGAATTCAATTTTTTGTCTTGCTAAAGTATACTCTTTTTCTTTTTCTAATAAGGTTTCTCTATCTTCATCACCCTGAAGTTTAACCCCCAATGCTTCAACTCTTTCTTTAATTTTTTGATCTCGAAGTAATCGATATTTTTCCTTAAGTTTATCAATTCTTTCTTGTAAGCCCGCATAGTCCTCTCTTTTTTCTTTTAAAGAAATTTTCTCAAGTTTTTCCAGTTCCTTGACTTCTCTAATTCTAAATTTTTCAATTTGTTTATCTAGTCTTAATTGTTTTAAAAACTGTTTTTGTTTTTCTGCTTGCTCAATTCTCAAAAGTGCTTGTTCTTTTCTTAGGAATAATTTTATATCTTTTACTCGTTGTTTTTCTAATCTAGCTTCTTCTTTAAGTGTTTGTTCTTTTAGTTTAACTCTGAGGGCCTGTTCATCATCTTTTTGTTTGGCCAACTCAATTTT
>CACPDT010000050.1 GCA_902632665.1 uncultured Pelagibacteraceae bacterium
TTATACAAAATACCAAATGAGCTCGATCGAGGGAGATGATCAAGTGAATAGTATTGATATTAAAAATGACAATAATGAAACTAAAAATCTTAAAACAGATTATGTATTAGGTTTTTTTGGATTAATTATGCAATTGGGACCCATTGCTAATTGGGGTCTTAATATTGATAAAAAAACAATTGAAGTTGATACTGAGAAATTCGAGACAAATCAAAAAGGCATTTATGCAGTGGGTGATATTTGTAATTACCCTGGTAAACTAAAATTAATCTTATCAGGTTTTCATGAAGGTGCCTTAGCTGCAAGAGCTTGTTTTAAATTAGCTAGGCCTGATGAAAAATATAGATTTGAATTTACTACTTCATCAAAAACTATTAAAGAGCGTCTTGGCGTAAAAGGTGATTAAGCTTTACTCTGCTAATACACCTAATGGAAAAAAAATAAGCATCATGCTTGAAGAAATTGGCTATGAATACAAAGTAGTTAATGTTGATCTTAATAAAGGAGAACAATTTAAATCTGAATTTAAAAGGATAAGTCCATTTAGCAAAATACCAGTGATCATTGATCAGGAGAATAATAAGAATATTTTTGAGTCAGGGGCAATTTTAATTTATTTAGCCGAGAAAAGTAAAAAATTTTATGATGAAAAAGATCGATTAGAGATTAATCAATGGCTGATGGCGCAAATGGGTTATGTTGGACCTATGTTAGGACAACATCACCAATTTCATCATTACAATCCCGGAAAAAGTCAGTTTGGCGAGGAAAGATATTTCAAGATATCCAAAAGAATATATGAGGAATTAGATTACAGATTATCTAACACAAGATTTCTAGCTGGAGAAAATTATACAATCGCTGATATAGGAACTTTTCCATGGATAGCACGACATGAGTGGCATGATATTGGTCTTAAAAATTATAAAAATCTTTCTAGATGGTATGTTGAGATTTCTGCAAGAGAAGCAGTGAAGAAGGGTTTTAGATTTATGAATAAAGACGAAGTCCCGCCAAAGCCTTAGTTCATTGAGCTGATTAATCTAAATAGTGAAGCAAAAATTCCGTGACCTGATAGTTCTATTGCTAAGATTGCAATTATAATTAAGATTAATTTTTGGTTCATTTAATTAATGAATACAAATAATAATAATAGAACCCAGAAGAAACCATAATAATAGTAAATATATTTTTTAGTAAAATTATAAGTGATTGGGTTATGAACTTTTTTGCTTTTCTTTTTTTTAGTCGTCGGCATGAACTTTTTCATCCTTTTCATGTTTTTCTTGTGCGGCTATAGTATATTTTGCAACAGGTCTTGCCATTAGCCTTTTTAACCCAATTGGTTCTGCAGTATCTAGGCAAAATCCATAAGTATCTTCTCTTATTCTAGCTAAAGCTTTATCAATCTCAGAAATCAGTTTGATTTGTCTATTAATCGCTTTCATTTCAACATTTTTATCTGTGTATGAACTTGCCTGATCGACAATATCAGCTGAAATACTATTATCATCCATACTGCCGTTATAAAGAGCTTCATTATTTGCTCTCACTAATTCTTTTTTCCACTCTTGTAATTTCATTCTAAAGAAAACCTTATGTTTCTCACACATGTATTTTTCAGATTCCTTTGGAATATAGGTTTTAGAAATTTTGATAGGTCCTTTGCTAATTTCTTTTGGTTTGCTAGTAGCCTTGGGTTTTGCTTTACTTGTAGTTTTAGTTTTAGCTTTAATAACTTTTTTTTTTACTTTACTAGTTTTAGGCATTTTTAGATTTGAACTCGAGGGAGTATATTCAGCAAATTAGGGGTGTCAAGCAACGTTAATTATTGTAAATATTTACTTATGAATGTTTTAAATAGAAATATTAATAATATATTTTTTATTTTTGCATTATCGCATTTAATAATTTGGACACTGATTCCCTCATTAACAAATAAAAATTTACCATTAGATACTATTGAGGCTTTAGCGTGGGGTAGTAACTTAGATTGGGGATTTAGCAAGCATCCACCTATGAGTGCTTTTTTTCCTGAGGTT